>JANMSL010000770.1:0-7415 GCA_031389245.1 Lysobacterales bacterium
CGATGCCCTGCAACTTGATGCCATTCATTTTGAAGCCATTCAATGTCAGTCCGTTGAACCTATTGCCATTCAAGGTAAGGCCATTCAAGGTAAGGCCGTTCAAGGTAAGGCCGTTCAAGGTCAGGCCGTTCATCCTCAAGCCGTTCAAGGTCAGCCCGTTCAAGGTCAGGCCATTGAAGGTCCGGCCGTTCAATGTCCGGCCATTCAAACTCCAGCCATTCAAGGTCAGGCCGTTCAACGTTACGCCGTTGAGGGAGCGCCCGTTAAGCTGCGGCGCACGCGCGATTTCTTGGTCCTGCGCCGTTGCGTTCGGCGTGTGCAGCACAGCGGCCAACACCAGCGCGGCCAAGGAACTCATCACTTTCATGTCTATGTCTCCGGAGTCAGTAGGATGGAGGGCGGGCTTGCTGCCCTCACCACCACATACGCAGCGACTCATGCTGGGAGATCATCGGGTTGCAGGATTTCGACGGCCGCTGTGCTTACCCATTGCCCAGGCTTGAAGGGAAAGCGGTGACGCGGCCAAATCTGCGCATGCCTGCGTCGAAAACACGTTCGCGGCGAATATCGGCCGCAGACTCTGGATTCCGCCGACATGTCGCTACACTCCACGAAGCTGCGATCAACTGGTGGATGCAGCGGCCTTGACACGCGTTACCGGTCCACGTACCGCGCAAAACTCAGCACAGAATTTCCCGGAGGTGTACTGTGACCGAAACGGAACCATCTGGCATTACCCGGCAGGTCGCGCAGGCCGCCGATGATCCCAAGGCACGCTCGCAGTTGATGCAGCGCGTCCATCAAGACTTGATGCGCATCGCGCACGCTGAGCTCTCGCGCCATCAGCGCGGCGAAACGCTGAACACGCGCGCCCTGGTCAATGAGGCATACCTGAAACTGTTTGCTGGCCAAGGCGGGGAATACCACAGCAGCCACCATTTCTTTGCGACCGCGGCCAAGGCGATGCGACAAGTGGTGATTGACTACGCCCGTGCGCGCGTCGCCGAGCGACGTGGCGCCGGTGCCGTGCATATAGCTCTGGACGATCTCGAGGCCGAATCGATCCCGGTAGACGCCCAGGCCGAGCGCCTGGTCGCAATCGATGCAGCATTGCGCAAGCTCGCCGATCTCGATGAGCGATTGGCCCAGGTCATGGAGATGCGTTTTTTCGCTGGCATGGAGGTTGAGGACGTAGCGCGTGCACTTGAAGTTTCCGTGCCAACCGTAGTGCGCGATACGCGTACTGCCAAGGCCTTCTTGCAGCGCGAGCTCGACCTGGCCGGTTGAACGCGAGCGTTTGCGCTGCGACATTTGGCAGAAAAGAGCGCGCCTGACGGGCTCTGCTTGGCTGCTGACAAATTCTCTTATGGAGCGCCCCCAGGGCCAGGAATGCGTCGATGACCCCTGTCAATCCATCGTCAACCGGATACGCTTCCGATCTGCCGTTTGAGCAGGTGTACGAACGCTTGCGCAAGATCGCCCATCGCGAGCGGCATCGGTTCGCCGCGGGCCATACATTGAACACCACTGCACTGGTGCATGAGGTCTATCTGGATATCTGCTCGGCGCAAGGGCGTGCCCCGGCGCCGCGTGACTTCTTCGGCTATGCGGCGCGCTCGATGCGCAATCTGCTGATCGACCACGCACGCCGTTGCTTGCGCCCCAAGCATGGCGGGGGCGTGCACCACACAGGATTGGATTCGCCTTCGGTTGACGTTGTTCAACTGGATGCCTCATTGGCGCTGGAACTCGATGCCGCGTTGGCCAAACTCGCGATCGCTGATGCACGTGCCGCCGAAGTGGTGGAGCTGCACTACTTTGCAGGGCTTGACCTGGCGAAAATCGCTGAACTGCTGGGGCTCTCCGAGCGCACCATCAATCGCGACTGGCGCGTTGCGCGTGCCTGGTTGCAGAGCGAACTTGGCTCATAACTCAACAAAAAACGCGCATGTCGCTTTGCCAGGCTTTTCCACGTCGAGGTTCTGTATGGACATCACCTATGCGCGCCTGCGGGCACTATTTGATCACTGTGTCGATTTGCCCGACGGCGAACGCGAAAGCTGGATGGACACGAATGTCACCGATGCCAATCAGCGCATCGAGCTGGAATTGATGCTGGTAGCCGATCGTGGCCAGACCGGATTCTTGCAGCGCGACGTGGCGGAGCACATCGAATTGCTCGGCGATGCGGCCGGACCGGAGTTCAATCCGGAAAGCCTGATCGGTCGACGCTTCGGCGCATTCCAGTTGCAGCGCCTGATTGGTCGCGGCGGGCAGGGCACGGTATTTCTGGCCGAACGCGTCGACAGCGATTTTGCCCAGACCGCAGCGGTCAAGCTGCTCAGTCGCGGCATTCATGACAGCGACGAGCACCGGCGTTTTCGCCGCGAGCGCGAGATTCTCGCGCGCTTCGAGCACGCCGGTGTTGCCCGGCTGATCGACGGCGGCGTCAGCGGTGATGGCGTTCCGTATCTGATCATGGAGTACGTGGAAGGCGTTTCTATTGAACAGTGGTGTGAAGATCAGGTGCTCGATCTGCGAGCCCGTGTCGCGCTGTTCGGGCAATTGTGCGACGTCGTCGCTGCAGCGCATCGCGCGCTGATTGTGCATCGCGATCTGAAGCCTTCGAATGTGTTTGTCACGCCCGAGGGCCAGGTCAAGGTGCTCGATTTTGGAATTGCGCGTCTGCTCGTCGAAGACGAAACGCAGAGCCAGACCGCAGTGCCGATCATGACGCCGGGGTACGGTGCGCCAGAGCAGGCACGTGGCGGCGTCATCACGTTGGCAACCGACGTGCATGCGCTCGGCATGCTGCTGCGCGTGTTGCTGACCAATACGCCGCCGCCGATGTTTCCGGCCGAGCTGACACCCCTGCCCGAACTTGTACCTCCAGAATTGCGCTGGGTCATCGCCAAGGCCTGCGCCATGGAAAGCGAGCGGCGCTATCGTGATGCGGCGGAACTCGGCGACGATATTGCACGATTTCTCGGCGCCCGCCCGGTGCTCGCGCATCCTCCATCGCGCTGGTATGTCACCCGCAAATTCATCAAGCGCCACCGTGGCGCAGTGAGCATGACGGCGGCACTGGTACTGATGACATTGGCAAGTCTGGGCGTCGCTCTGTGGCAGGGACATGAGGCGCGCGAACAGGCGCGCCTCGCACAGCAGCAAGCGCATCGTGCCGGCCTGGTGCGAGATTTCCTCATGGACGTCCTGCAGACCGCTGAATCCGACCTGCCACGCGGCGAGCGTGCGACGCCGGAAAACCTGGCCAAGGCGGCGGCCAGCAAGCTGCGCACCGACACCACCTTGCCAGACGATATGCGCCTGGATTATTACTGGATGTTGGCCAAGGTCAGTATGTCCGCCAATGCGTACGCACAAGCGGAGCAATTGCTCACCGACGCTGAGCCCTTTGCGTGGTCGGAGGGTCGTCGCGGTTACCGGGAATGGTTGACGGCGCGCGCCGAAGCGCTGCTCGCCAACGACAAACCCGACGCCGCGTACGATTTGCTCTACGCACAGCTTGCTGACTTGCAGAGCAGCCCCACCACCAGTGCAGCGGTCGGGTTGCACACACTAGGGATCATCGAGTGGCAACGCGGCAATTTCGAGAGCGCAGTCGCCTATACCCGACAATGCGCAGATACTTATGTACGTGCGTTGGGCGCGGATCATCGCGTCGCAATGGAAGCAGGGCTGGAGATCGGCAATGCCTACGCGGCGGCTGGTCGCTGGTCCGAAGCAACGGCAGAATTGAAGCCCCGTCTGCAACGCTGGGCCCAGCTGCGATTACCCAATAGTGAGCATTACGCAAACTCTCTGGTCAGCTATGGTCACGCGCTCAATCAAGCCGGGCTCATTACCGAAGCAGCGGAGCATATGGAGCAGGCGCTTGCGGTTCGCCGTGCTGTGTTTTCCTCGCCCAATCTGTCCATTGCGAACTCGCTGTCGGCCTTGGGGCAGCTTGCCCTTAACCGTGGCGAATACGTGAGGTCCGTCGATTTGCGTCGTGAGGCGCTGCAGATGCGCACCGCTTTACTCAAGAACGACGATCCGGTGGTGATTGTCGGGCGCCTTCAGCTGGCAACTTCATTCGCGGCCGCACAGCAATACGATGCTGCAGAGAGCGAACTGAACCAGGCACAAAAGAGCTGTGCCAATCGCGGCGACGCACATCCTTACTGCGTCGGACCGTCGCGCGTGTTGGCGTCAGTCTATCTGGACCAGAAGCGACTTGATCCTGCCGAGGCAGCGATCGAAGATGCGATCGCGGTCACGGCGAAACTGCATGGGGAAAACAGTGCTGAGCTGCTGCAGCCCTATCAGATCCTTGGCAGGTTGCGACGCGAACAGGGACGCGAGAGCGCCTCACTCGCCGCATACGATCGCGCATTGGCGCTTGCCGCACCAGGCTCTCCCGGCGCCACCGAGACACGCCGATTGCGCGCATTCGCGCTGCAGCACTTCAAACGCTGGGATGCAGCATCGACTGAAATCAGTGCAGCCATCGCGTTGATGCGCGTGAGCGAGCTCGCCGACGCGCGTGACTTGCTGCAAGCGTTGATTGTTCAGTGCGAGCTTGCAGACGTGCGCGGAGACAAGGCTCTGGCGCGCTCTGCCCGCGAGGCGTTACGCGAAATGAAGGCACCCGATGTGCCGCTGCAAGCGGCATGGCAGGCGCGCTACGACGTGGTTCTGCAGGCGCGTTAGCAACACGCAATGCGACCTGCAAGTCAGTTGTTGTCTGCCGCTCGTGCGAGGAGCCTGTGAGCACTAGTGCGCAAGAATCCTTTTCGATGGTCACAACGTTGCGTTCGAACCGTCCTTGGTGCAGGGCGTCCGGCCCGGCATTCGGTAACTGCTCCTGCGTTACGCAGTACATGGATGTGCAAGTGTCGCGAGCGCAGGATGCGCAAGAGTGAACCCTACCTCCGGCATCCCTGCCGTCGCCATGCCGGGCGTTCGAAGCGGCTCGACATGCGCTTCAACGCATGTCGAGAGCGCCGCTTCTCTGCTCGTTGCGTCCGTGCGAGAAATTCCTTCGATCGTCACCGCGTGCGTTCGAACCGTCCCTGGTGCAGGGCGTCCGGCCCGGCATCCATGCCGGGCGTTCAGCGCAGCGACATGCGCTTCAACGCATGTCGCTGTGCTTCACCCAACCACCGCCGAGGGCTTTGAAGGCGGCGATCAGGGCGGTGGCCGATTGGGTGTGCGCCTGCGCGAGTTGGTCTTCGGCTTGCAGCTGCTGTACCTCGACATCGAGCACGACGCTCAAATCGGTAATGCCGGCATCAAAGCGCAGGCGTGCGAGCCTCGCCGCGTCTGCGCTGGCGTTGGCGGCCAGCACCAGATGCTCGCGGGTGGTTGCCGTGTTGCGATACTCGGCGAGTGCTCCGTCGGCGTCTTCGAGCGCGGACAACACTGCTTTCTCGTACTCGGCGAGCGCTGCTTCGGTGCGATGCCGCTGCACCTTGACGTTCGCCAGCACGCGACCGATGTCGAAGGCCGACCAGGTGATCGAGGGCGCGAAGCGCCAGGTTTTGGTGCCGCTGTCGCCGAGGTCGTCCAACGATTCGGAGGCGAAGCCGGCGGTGCCGGCGAAGAAAATACGCGGGAACAATTCCGCCTTGCGATAGCCAATCAGTTCGGTCTGTGTGGCGAGGTTGCGTTCGGCCACGATGATATCGGGACGGCGGCGTAGCAGGTCAGCGGGATCGCCGCTTGGCTGGATGTCGGGTAGGTCAGCCAGCGGATCGGCGCGATCAGGTATCAGACCCTTGGTCTGCGGGTTGCGGCCGGTCAGCACCGCAACCCGATAGCGCGCGCGGGTGAGTGCGGTTTCCAGTCGTGGAATATTGGCGCGATTTATTTCCAGTTGTGCCTGGGCACGGGCGCGGTCCAGTTCGGTGCCGCGGCCGGCCTCCAGTCGCGCCGAGGTGATCTTCAGCGACTCGGCCTGATTGTCGGCATTGCGCCTGGCTACCAGCAGTCGCGCCTGCAATCCCCGGTACTCGAAATATTGGCGTGCCACTTCAGCGGTGATCGCCACCTGTGTCCCCCAGTGTTGCGCCTCCGCACCTGCTACCACAGCTTTCTGCGAACGCACGCCACGGGTGCCGCGGCCAAACAGACTGGCCTCCCAACTCGCGTCGAAGCCGACTTCGTAATAGTCACTGCTCAGCTCGTCGCTGGGCGCGCCTTGGGCCTCAGCGGCAGCCATGGACGATCGTTGGCGCGCCAATTTGGAAGTGACCACGGGCCATAGATCAAACAGCGACGCACGCCGCGATGCGCGTGTTTCTGCCAGCTTGGCACGGGCGATGCGCAGATCCAGATTGGCGGCTATGGCATCGCGCACCAGCGCATTGAGCGTCTCGTCACCGAATACGGTCCAGTACTCGGCGAGCAGCTCGGTGCGCGAAACGCCTTCTGCCGCGGCGTGCTCAAAGGCAGCCGGCAGTTGCGATTCGGGACGCACATAGTCCGGGCCGAGCAGACAACCGGAGATCGCCGCGCTGAGCACGAGCACGCCAATAGTGCGCATTGCACGCGTTGCGTAATTGGAATTAGACATGCGCCACCTCTGTATCGGCCTTGGCTTCGCGTCGTTTGACCAGGGTTCGGATCGCCACGTAAAACGCCGGCGTCAGCACCAGGCCAAATAAAGTCACACCGAGCATGCCGCTGAACACGGTCACACCCATCACGTGGCGGATTTCGGCGCCAGGGCCGCTGGTGAAGACCAAAGGGATCACGCCCATGATGAAGGCGAAACTGGTCATCAGGATCGGGCGCAGGCGCAGGCGGCAGGCTTCAAGCGCGGCATCGACGACACTCTGTCCCTGACGCTCGAGCTCGCGCGCGAACTCGACGATGAGGATGGCGTTCTTGCAGGCCAGGCCCATCAGCAACACCAGGCCGACCTGCACGAAGATATCGTTGTCGATCATTTGCGGTGAAGCGATCGCAAGCATTTTGCCCAAGTTGGTCAGATAGATGCCACCGACCGCCGAAAGCATGCACATCGGCACGATCAGGATTACCGCCATGGGCAGCGACCAGCTCTCGTAGAGCGCCGCCAAGGCCAGGAACACCAGCAGCACACAGATCGGAAACACGATCATCGAGGTATCGCCCTGGTTGACCTGCTGGTAGCTCAGGTCGGTCCATTCATAGGCCATGCCGCGCGGCAGCGATTGATCCATGATCTTGCTCAACGCTTCGATCGCCTCGTTCGACGACATCATCGCGGCAATGGTTTCGCCGGTCAGATCGGCAGCCAGATAACCGTTGTAGCGGATCACCGGGTCTGGGCCATAGCTCTGCTTCAATGTCACCAGCGTGCTGATCGGCACCATCTGACCGGCAGCATTGCGCACGCGCAGCTGTTCGATATCTTCGGGCTGGTCGCG
>JANMSL010000789.1:0-2055 GCA_031389245.1 Lysobacterales bacterium
TCGTCCGGAGTAAGGGTCAAACGCAAGCGATCTGTCATTGCGGTCTAACACTGCGGTAAATCGCCGCCAGCCAGCGGCGGTTGATTGTTGTGAAACACTCCTCTGGCGGTCGGCTTGAACGCATCGTTAGGCCCCAGTGGCGACAAACATGAGTTGGTTTGCTGCGACATCGCGAACTCTGGCGGCGCGGAGAGTGAACGCGACCTTGTGGCGTGGGAAGTAGTCGAGGGCGGATATCAGCTCGGCCACGATATGGTAGTTGGCATCCGACCGCGCCTGCTCCGCCATCTGTCTGAGCAGCTCGTGCTCGGAGGCGCGATCAGTTAGCCAGATGTCTAGCGCAAGTGTATCCATCCCGAAAACTAGGCGCTGATCGAGAAGGACTATCGACTCTGTTTGGTCATCGCCGTCATAGAGCGTTCTTGCATTAAACCACTCTTTGGTAAGTGACAGACTGGCATGTTGAAGTTGCCTCGCACCCACGTGCGCCTCAATTGGGGTGTCTTTGAAGCGATTGTGATACTCGCTTCCCGACTTGTAATGACGGGTGCCGTCCCTGTGGTACGAGACGTGAGCGTCCTGAGCGCTTCCAAGAACGCCGACATAGATTCCAGCGTTGCTTTCATTGAGCCACACCAAGCGGAAAATGGTGCGTTGGTGTCGAACACACAGTGCGATGCGCATTTGAAGTGTCCAACTACTATTCGGCTTCAAAGTGGGATCCAGCCCAACCGTCTAAGCCGAACGCTGGACTAGGGACATGGGGGAAATCCTACCTGATCCTTGTGGTGGGCCGGATGGCGGGGTCTAATCCTGAGGCCTAATCGTGCGGTGTCTACACAGGGTGTGCAGGTTGTGGACGCAGGTGGCGATTGGCACCGGCGTTTGGCCGCGCGATCCGCGCCTACAGAGATTTGTGTGCGTCAAAGCGAATCGGTGCGACGCGCACACCGATTGCAGCGGATGGATCTGTTCGCTGCACCTGGCAGGCATCGACGCAGAGGCCGGTTTCTTCGCCGACGTTCTTGCGACATTCCAGTGAACGGCATTCGAACGGCAGCTTGCAGGATGCGCCGCCGGCTTTGGGCATCGCGCATTTCTGATCGAGGCAGATGGCGCTGTCGGCGCAACCCGATGTTGTGCTGCAAGTCGCGCCGAGCGCTGGCAGCGATTGGCTGCTGCACTTGCCTTCAGCGCAGCTCAACCCGTTCGCGCACACTGCTGAGGCATGGCAGCTGCCGCCCTCTGCCACAGCGGCGAGGCATTGGCCACGCAGGCAGATGCCGTCGCAGCTGGGGTGACGCGGGTCGTCGGCGGCACGTGCAAACGAGGCGAGGTTGTCGGCCGGGCGCTCGCAACGTGAACCGGGCCGCGCTGGCGCAGCGCATACGCCGGCAATCAGCGGCGACGCGCCGTGGCAATAGAGTCCATCGCTGCATTCCAGTGATGACTGGCAACGGGTGCCGGCCTTGAGGCTGCCGGCGATTAATGCCGAGCACTCTGCCGGTAACGCGGGTTGCAGCGGCCCAACCCAATCGCAACCTTGCAGACTTCGGGTGGTGGCGTTGCGGCAGCGATCAAGCGCTGCAGAGTCGATGCGCACTGCGCCCCGTTCCAATGCCGCGGCGAGTTCGCGGCTGCACACCTGAGACAGGCTCGATGCCGGCGCATTGCAGCATGCCTGTTTGCGTCGTGCGGCCAGGTCGTGCAGTGTCTCGCACAGTGTTTCGGCCTCGGACAGGGTGGCGTCAACGACGTCGGCGTCGGCGCCGCGATCTTTGCTGTCGGGCGCATTCGTGTTGGACGCGCTCGTGTTGGATGCGCTCGCGTCCGTTGCATCGCGGGCGGCAAGCGTGCACGCAGTCAATGCGAGCAGCAGGCCGAGGATCCATCTGGCTGAATACTGATGCATTGCATGCTCCATCGAATGTTGGGCGGGTGCGAAGCCTGCGCGGGGAATCACTCTGAGAAGGACTTTCTGGCCGACATGCCCATTGTCCTGTCGGTCTCACGTCTGCCCCAGCGACTGGATGACACGCCGGGCGCCGTCACCCT
>JANMSL010000790.1:0-1633 GCA_031389245.1 Lysobacterales bacterium
CGGGTGACGGCATCAACGATGCGCCGGCGCTGGCCGCCGCGGACGTCGGCATCGCGATGGGCACCGGCACGGATGTCGCCATGTCCAGTGCCCAGGTCACCTTGGTGAAGGGTGACCTGCGCGGCATCCTGCGGGCACGCGAGATCTCTCAAGCAACCGTCGCCAACATGAAGCAGAATCTGGCGTTCGCCTTCGCCTACAACGCTTTGGGCGTACCGATCGCAGCCGGTGTGCTGTACCCCGTCTTTGGCTTGCTGCTTAGTCCGATGATCGCGGCGCTGGCGATGAGCCTGTCGTCGGTTTCGGTCGTCGCCAATGCACTGCGTCTGCGGGGAGCGCGCTGATCGGGTTGACCACCACAGAAGTGGCATTCGACAGTATGCGCTCGGCCTCAGCTGCTCAATGGCAGGGGCGAGCGCACATCGGGACCGGCTGGGCGGCATTTCTTGGCACTGCGGGAGACAACCACCCTCACGCGCACCACGCGGTGCAGCTCCTCGTGGCATTCGGCGAGCCGGTCACTTTGTGGACGTCAGCGAGCGGACCACAAACCGTTAAGTACGCCGTGGTTCCCCGCGATTTGACCCACGCACTGCAGCCCAGCGCAACCGAGGTCGGCTTGCTCTACATCGACGCAGAGTCGGCACTCGGACGCTCGCTCAACGAGCCGGGCGAGCGAATCCGGTGTCCGATGATAACGAATGTATCCCTGGTTCGATCCGCATTCGAACAATTGGTTCGTGGTCATCCTGGGGGATTGGACGCACTCCTCGCTCAATTCGCCGTTGAGACCTCTAAGCGCCTGGACGACGTACGTGTGCGTGGAGTATTGGAAAGACTGCAGGCGTTCGATTATCTGAATGTCACGGTGACGGACGTGGCAGCTTGGGTCCATCTTTCGCCCAGTCGGTTCGCACATCGATTTCGCCGACACACCGGCATGCCGCTGCGTCCCTATATCCGTTGGTTGCGCCTGCAACGCGCGGCTGCCGCAATGATAGCAGGAGCCACAGCAACCACCGCCGCCCACGCTGCGGGCTTTGCCGACGGCGCGCATCTCAGCCGCACATTCCGTCGCCATTTCGGCGTCACGCCGGCGATGCTGACGGGCTTGGGCAACAGATAGCCAATTCGTTCAAGCCAATCGTAGAGTGGCAGGCACACACTATCTGCCAATGAACGCCAAAGGCATAAGCATGTTCCAAACACTGATCCGTTACGCGTCGTATCCGTTTGTCGCTGGAGGCGCAGCGGTCGCCATCACCGCCGCGGTGGGGCAAAGCCTAGCCTATTGGCCCACATTTCCGCTGATTGCTGCCGTTGGATTGTCAGCAGTTGCATTGTTGGAACGCGTCGCGCCCTATGAACCCGCTTGGCAGTCCGATCATGGCGATCTGTTCACCGACAGCGTGCACACGATCGTCAACCTGTCGGTGGTGCTGCTGACCGTCGAAGGCATATTCTGGTTGCGCGAACAGACGACGTTCTCAAGCATCTGGCCGCAATCCTGGGCGTTGATCGCACAGATTCTATTGGCGGGTGCCGTGATCGATCTGGGTCTGTACCTGATGCATCGATGGAGTCACACCAATCGCTGGCTGTGGCGCCTGCATGCCATTCACCACAGTTCGGA
>JANMSL010000008.1:0-5064 GCA_031389245.1 Lysobacterales bacterium
GCTGCCAGGCCAACTTGCAGTCAGCACCAGCAATCGTAATTTTGAGGGCAGACAAGGTCCCGGCGCACGCACGGTTCTGGCATCACCCGCTACTGCTGCCGCATCGGCAATCGCTGGCGTGGTGGCGGATGCGCGCGCATATGTGGGAGCGGTGTGAGCCGCGATACCTTGCCTGCGCAGATCAATGTGCTGCTCATGGAATCAGAGCTTCGCGGCTCACGCCGCTCCTACATATGCGCGGGCATCGGCCACCACACCAGCAATTGCCGATGCTGCGGCAGTAGCCGGTGATGCCAGAACGGTGCGCGCACCGGGACCTTGCCTGCCTTCGAAATTGCGATTGCTGGTACTTACCGCAAGTTGGCCCGGCAACACCAGATCGCCGTTCATGGCGATGCACATCGAACAACCCGGCTCGCGCCATTGCGCGCCCGCGGCACGAATCACAACGTCAATCCCTTCGGCCTCTGCCTCACGCTTTACCTGGGCCGAACCGGGCACTACCAGCATGCGTACGCGCTGGTGAATCTTGCGATCCTTGAGTATGCGCGCCACCTCGCGCAAATCACTGAGTCGACCGTTGGTGCAGCTGCCAACAAACACGACATCGACCGGCATCCCCGCTACCGGGCTGCCGGCCTTGGTGCCCATGTAATCGATACCGCGCTGCTGCGCTGCGTCGATCGGCATCGGCACCAGCGCATCGATCGCCAGCGCAGTACCCGGATGCGTGCCCCAGGTCACGGTCGGCTTCACCGCACTGGCATCGATGTGTACTTCGCGATCAAAGCGCGCTCCGGCATCGCTGGCCAGTTCGCTCCATTCCAGCTGCGCTGCGCGCCATGCCGTGCCTTGGGGCGCACGCGGGCGGCCCCTAAGGTAGGCGAAGGTGACCTCATCGGGGGCGACCATGCCAGCACGCGCGCCGGCCTCGATCGACATATTGCACAGGGTCATACGGCCTTCCATGTCGAGCGCGCGGATGGTCGACCCGCGATACTCAATGACATGGCCGGTACCGCCGTTGACGCCGATCATGCCGATGATGTGCAACGCCAGGTCTTTGGCACAGACCCCTGCCGGCAACGCACCTTCAACTTCTATCGACAGTGTTTTTGGCTTGCGCTGCAAAAGACACTGTGTCGCCATCACGTGGCCGACTTCACTGGTGCCGATGCCGAAGGCCAGCGCGCCAAAGGCACCATGGGTGCTGGTGTGGCTGTCACCGCAGACGATGGTCATGCCCGGCTGAGTGAGGCCGAGTTCCGGGCCGATCACATGCACAATGCCACGTGCGTCGGAATCCATGTCGAACAGTTCGACAGCGTGACGCGTGCAGTTTTCGCGCAGGCGCTCGACCTGCGCCTTGGCGGCTGCGTTATGAAATGGCAGCTCGCCATGCGCGTCGGCGGGCAATGTCGGCGTGCTGTGGTCGAGCGTCGCCTTGGTGCGTTCCGGCCGCCGCAATGTGATGCCGCGCGATTCGAGTTCGGCGAAAGCCTGCGGCGAAGTCACCTCGTGGATCAGGTGCAGATCGACATACAGCAGCGCCGGTGCTTCCGTGGTTTCTGCAACCACCAGATGAGCATCCCATAATTTGTCGAACAAGGTACGTGCGTTCATTTCATGAACTCGGTTTGCGTGAAAGTCAGGCGGCGACCGATGCCTGGGCATCGGGTGCGGGTTCGGTGGCGGTGATGCGGCGGGCATTGCTGGCGCGCAGGCAGCGATTGGCCATATCCAGCCAAGCCATCGCAGTGGCTTCGAGGATGTCGGTGCTGGTGCCGTTACCGTTGAACTCTTCGCCCTGATAATGCGCCAGCAATGTCGCTTGACCCTGCGCATCTTCGCCGGTGGTAACGCTTTGCACGTTGTAACTGTCGAGTTCCAGCGCCAAGCCGGTGGCACGACTGAGCGCGTGGCAGAGCGCGTGCACCGGCCCGTCGCCTACGGCCGCCTCGCACACTGCCGATCCGTCGGGTGATGCCAACTCCACGCTTGCGGTCGGCATGCTGCCCTGGGCAGTACCGGTATGCACCGTCCAGCGCACCAGTTGCCAACCACGCGAGGCGCCGGGTTCGGTGCCAAGTGCAATCGCTTCGAGATCCGCGTCAAACACCTCGCGCTTCTTTTCGGCCAAGGCCTTGAACGCAGCAAACACGCGCTCGATACCGACATCATCCAAGGCGAATCCGAGTTCCTTCATGCGATCGTTGATGGCGTGCCGACCGCTGTGGCGCCCGAGTATCAAATGTGATTTCACCCAGCCCACCGATTCCGGGTGCATGATTTCGTAAGTGCCACGATGCTTGAGCATGCCGTGCTGGTGGATTCCGGCCTCATGCGCAAATGCGTTGGCGCCGACGATGGCTTTGTTGGGCTGCACCGCCATGCCGGTGCTGCGCGCGAGCAGGCGCGAAGTCGGCACCAGCCGCGTGGTGTCGATGCCCGTATCCACGTTGAACCAGGCGTGGCGCACCTTGAGCGCCATTACCAGCTCTTCCAGCGCGCAGTTGCCAGCGCGCTCGCCAATACCGTTGATGGTGCATTCGACCTGACGCGCACCGCCCTCGACTGCGGCCAGACTGTTGGCGACTGCGAGTCCCAGATCGTTGTGGCAATGCGAACTGAAGATTGCGCGTTCGGCACCGCGCACGTTTTTGCGCAGGTACTCAAACAGCGCACGAATCTCGGCCGGCGTGGTGTAGCCGACCGTGTCGGGCACATTGATCGTACTGGCGCCTGCAGCGATCGCTGCGCTGAAAATCTCAACCAGAAACTCGGGCTCGGTACGCAGGGCGTCCTCTGCCGAGAACTCGACATCAGCCACGTGCCGCCGCGCCAGGGTCACGCCCTCCACTGCTCGCGCCAATACCTGTGGGCGATCCAGACCCAGCTTGTGCTCACGATGCAACGGGCTGGTGGAGATAAAAACGTGCAGCCGCGGTTTGGCAGCAGGCTCCAGCGAGCGCACGGCCGCTTCAATATCGCCCGCATGGCAGCGCGCGAGACTGCATATGCTGACTTCGCGCACTTCGCGTGCAATGGTGCGAATGCCTTCAGCATCAGCCTCGGAACTGGCCGCGAAACCGGCCTCAATGACATCAACACCGAGCTCCGCCAACGCGTGCGCCAGCGTCAGCTTCTGGCGCGGCCGCAGGCTGCAGCCGGGAGATTGCTCGCCGTCGCGCAGGGTCGTATCAAAAATGCGAATGCGGTCCGCGGGCACAGAACCTACATCGTCCTCCACGGCTGGCGTGCCGCTGGCTTGGGTGGCGCGGTTACTGGAGTTGGACATCGGACTAGACCTCGGTCAACCAGTGCGAATACTGCGGCGCTTCGCCGCGAACGATCAGCAGATACTGCTCGCGCAAAGCCGCAGTCACCGGGCCTGATGCGAAGTTGCGCTGCTCCAATGCCGACACCGCGGTGACTTCGGCCGAGGTGCCAGTGAGAAACACTTCGTCGGCATCGAGCAACTCCTCCAAGGTGACCGCGCGTGACTCGGCTCCGGTCATCTCGATCAAGCTGGCGCGGGTAATGCCCGGAAGTGCGTCGGGGTGTTGCACGGCAGTGATCTTGCCGCGACTGACCATGAACACGTTTTCGCCGGTGCACTCAACCACGAAGCCGTTGTCGTCGACAAACAGGGCTTCACCAAACCCACGACTGCTGGCTTCGCGTTTGGCCAGGATCGAATTGACATAGGCGCCGCACAATTTCAGCGGCGGCATCGCTTCGGCGCGATTGCGGCGCATGGGCGACACGGCAACGCTCACTGCGCTGGCGCCGAGATGTGAAGCCCAAGGCATCGACGCGACCATCAAATGCCGCGACAACGGCGCGACATCCAGCCCGAGCGAACCCACTCCCAACCAGAACAGAGGCCGCACATAAGCGTCCCGATGCTGGTTGGAACGCAGCACGGCAATCGTCGCGGCGCTTGCCTCGGCTACATTCATCTGCATGCCAAGTGCATCGGCGCCTCGACGCATGCGCTCCAGATGCTCCGGAAGTCTGAATACCGCCGCGCCATCGCGCGTGGCGTAGCTGCGTATGCCTTCGAACACACCGGTGCCGTAATGCAGCGCATGTGTGGTCAACGGCGCCGTCATGGTCGCGGCGCTGCCGATACTTCCATCGAACCAGATATTCAGTGACATGTGAAACTCCTCAGGGTGGCCAGCGCCGCTGCGCCGGAATCGACCGGCGCCGGACGGCCGCTAACGCTTATGCGGTCGTGCTCGTATTCAGCCAACTCATCTGCGCGCGCAATTTGCGGCCGACAACTTCGATTGGGTGCGCCAGATCCTTCTCACGAAGCTCATGGAAGCGCTTGTTGCCTGCCTTGTGCTCCGCCACCCATTCGTTGGCAAAACGGCCATCGCGGATCTCGGCCAGAATTTCGCGCATGCGCGCGCGCGTGTCTTCGTTCACTACGCGCGGCCCGCGGGTCAGATCACCGTACTGCGCGGTGTCACTGATGAACTGGTGCATACGTGCAATGCCGCCTTCGTACAACAGATCGACGATCAACTTGAGTTCGTGCAAACACTCGAAGTAGGCGACCTCCGGCTGGTATCCGGCTTCGACCAGAGTCTCGAAACCAAGCAGGACCAATTCGGTTGCGCCGCCACACAGAACAGCCTGCTCTCCAAACAGATCGGTCTCGGTTTCCTCAGCGAAGCTGGTGTCGATGACGCCACCGCGGGTACCACCGATTCCGGCGCAATAACCCAATGCCAGGTCGCGTGCCTTGCCGGATTTGTTCTGATGCACGGCGATCAGGCTGGGCACGCCCTTGCCCTGCTCGTATTCGCGACGTACCAAAGCGCCCGGTCCCTTGGGCGCCACCAACGCCACATCGAGATCGGCGCGCGGCTTGATGGTGCCGAAATGCACATTGAAGCCATGCGCGAACAACAGCAGCGCGCCCTTCTTGATGTTCGGCTCGATCACGTCGGTGTACAGCTCGGCCTGCACCATGTCCGGCGTCAGTACTGCCACGATATCGCCCTGCTTGGCAGCCTCTTCCGGCGATACCACGGTCAGGCCATCGGCGCG
>JANMSL010000019.1:0-2494 GCA_031389245.1 Lysobacterales bacterium
GTTTACCGGCCCGATGGATTCGAACAACTACATCAACGCCGCCGCTCCGCCGCCGCCCGGTCGTCGCGGACCACCACGCGGGCCGCGTGGACCGCGCTGATTGCAGCGTATCGGGTGTCTCACCGCATCTGGAGCCGTTGCAATAACTGCTCCGTCTGCACCAAACAAAACGGCGAACCCAGGTTCGCCGTTTTGTTTTTGTAGCGCGAGCTATTGATCCGACTGCCGCTGGCTATTTGCGCAGGGGCAGCCAGACCAGCATCCATTTCTAAGCTAGTCGTCCAGCTTGATCGCCGAGCGCGTCTTGTCACGACGGGCACGATCTTTGGCGCCGTATTCGGCCTCGCAACCGTCCTGGGCGACCATGACGCAATCGAGGTAGTCGGTGATTTCCACCAGAACCGCGCGAATGGCCTTGCCCGCTGGCGTGTTCTTCTGCTGAGACAACGCACCGCCAAAACCACCACGCGAAATACCGACGCTCACGCCACCGCTCTTCGCGGTGGCTTCCACGGTACGCACATAATCAATCTCACCCGTGGTGGCGTTGATCACGCGCACGTCTACCGCGATGTATGCCGATGATTTGTTGCCACCCAGCGAAATACCCTTGATGCTGATGCCGCCGCCAGTGCTGGCTGCGTTTTCCTCATAGGAGGTCACGGTACCGGCAACCAGATACTGCGCGCCGGTGATCTTGCCGATCTTGGCGGCCGTGCCTCCGGCAACGCGACCGGATGCGCCCATGTTTTGCTCACTGAGCACGGCTTCGATCTTGCTACGCTCCAGCACACGGAACCCGCCGGTAGCAGACAGCTCGTTGGACAGCATTCCGGAGAGTTCCCAGCCAACGCCGCCAGTCCACCAACCGGCACCGGATTCGTTCTTGAACTCGATTACTGCCACCGTCGGGCCGTTTCCCTTCGCCACTGCCGCTCCGCTGACCATCGTGCTGGCCGCGATCGCGACCGCCCACATTAGCTTTCTCATCTGCACTCCTCGCGCAATGCGCTTTACTTGAAAATCGCGAATCCGGCCAGGCCGGGCGATGACTGATTCTATCCAGCTCTGACGACAACGCAATCTCAGGAAAAACGTGCCCAGGCGCACGATTCAGACAATTCACTGGTGAAATACTGCGCGCCGGGCGTTGTGCCGCCTGCTCGAGGTGTCAATCGCGTGTAGTAGGTGTGCTCTAGCGTCGTGCCCGATCTTCATAAGCGTCAGGCCGCCCAGCGGCCGACCTCAAGCAAGCCCGCTTAACGAGGACTCCACCATGAACCGGATCAAATTCCTGCCCGCGATCGTCCTGTTACTCGCCCAATCCGCGCATGGCGCCGAGATCCAGGTGGCTGACCGGGACACCCGGGGCCTGATCCGCGCGTTGCAACAGGCTAATCAAAGTCCGCAGCAAACCACGATCCAGCTAGCGCGTCACGGCCTGTACACCCTCACCGAAGCTGCCGACGCGGCTCGTGGGATTGGGCTTCCGGCGTTCAAGGGCAACGTGGTAATCGAAGGCAACCACGCGGAAATCCGCCGATATTCCGAAGCCGATTTCACCTTGATCGTGGTTGGTAACAATGCCCAGGTCAAAATCCAGGACCTCACCCTTGCCGAAGGCACCGAAGGTGCGATTCTCAACCACGGTAGGCTCGAACTGCGTCGAGTCAAGGTGGTGGACAACATCGCTCGCCACCATCCGGCGATCATCGAGAACTACGGCGAAATCCGCATCATCGACAGCCAGATCAGTTTCAACCAGTTGGACGGCGCACAGCGCGATGCGGGCACCGTAGTCAACTACGCGACACTGCACATCGACGGCACCGAGATCGCCCACAACTGGATCAGCCGCCGCTACGACTCGCTGTATGCGGCCTCGGCTGTGCTGAACTATGGGCGGCTGAATCTGCGCAGCGTGCAGATCAGCCAGAACACGGCTGAGATCGGAGAAAACGAGCATGTGCTCGGAGCCATCGTGAATCTGGGCACCGGCCTGTACACCGGCACCGGAGTCGAGCTCAGCGACAACGAGCCGCCAACAAGCAACCAGATCGCAGTCACCATGGCGCGCGTCGCGCAATAGTCTGGACTGGAGAAAGACCGAGGACGTGCCGTGAGGCGCACAATGAGCGCCCGCCGACGACAGCTAAGGGCGCATTCTTCGGCTGCTGATCAATCCTGATCACGCCAGATCGAAAACCCGAGGGCGCGGCTTGTTCGCAAGCGCGCTTCCTTTCACGGTCTTCAATTTTGCTTCGGCTACTTTTGGTTTTGACTGGGGCTTCGCGATTTCGGTGTGTGCGGCATTGGGCTTTTTCTTTATCGCAGTTGATTTTTTCGCGGCGGCAACGTGCTTCTCCGAAACGCGAGCCTTGGTAATGGCCCCGGGCGAATAGCGCGCCAGCGTGATCGACGCTCCGTCACTGGTGATGTTCTCGCTCCAATCTTCCATCAGCGTAGCCAACACCAGCTTTTCGAACTCGGCTGC
>JANMSL010000062.1:0-6207 GCA_031389245.1 Lysobacterales bacterium
TCGACATTTCAGCAACAGCCCTGGCGGTGGCGCGCAGCGAGTTGAAGTCCAAGCCGCTTTCCGCGACACGGCTCACACTGATCGTTGGCAACTACACCGATCCACAGCATCAGGCGCAGGTGCACGATGCGGTGACTATGATCGAGACCATCGAGCATCTGGATCCGGCGCGAATGTCGGCCGCAGAACACACCGTGTTTGCGCATTATCGGCCGCGGCTTGCACTAGTGACCACACCGAACCGGGATTACAATCCGCTGCTGGGGCTCGCCGATGGCTGTTTGCGCGACCCCGACCATCGTTTCGAATGGGGGCGCGCACGTTTTCGCGCCTGGGCCGCTGGCGTGGCGAAGCGCCACGGCTACACACTGCACATCGGTGGCATCGGAGAGCCGCATCCGGAACTCGGTAGTCCCACGCAGTATGGGCACTTTGTGCGCAGTCGACCATGAACCGCGTGTGCGCGTTTTCCGAATCAATCCCCGGCGCAGCGGCCACGTACTATTTCGCTTTACGGCGATCAGCTATCTTGCCGCGCGGGCAGGGCATTGGAGAATGAAGTTGATGATGACGCGGCGTTTGGGAATGCAACTGTTATGGTTGCTCAGCATCAGCAGCGCGTCGATGGCACAAGTGGATGTGTCACCGTTCGTCACCTACGGAACCTACGGATCGATCAAGATCTCGCCAACTGGCGAGTTTTACGCAACGACGGTGCATCTGGTCGACCGCACCGCATTGGTGATCATTCGCCGCTCCGATATGCAGATGACCGCGCGTGTCTCCGGGGTGGCACATTCGGACGTGGCCGACTTCCGCTGGGTAAACGATGAGCGCGTTGTGGTCAGCATGGCCGAGAAGTTCGGATCGCTCGACCAACCATTGGCGACTGGCGAGCTGCATGCGATGAACGCCGACGGCAGCGGCGGCCAGCTGTTGGTAGGGCATAGCGACCCCAAGCTCGGACCAGGAGCCAAACGTATCGGGTCTCTCGATGGTTATAGTTTTGCGCATCTGATCGACGATCTTGCCGATGATGCGCGTGGGGTGCTGATTGGCCTGGCAGAACTCGGAAATGCCACGCCATGGACTCGCATTGAGCGCCTCGACGTGTATAACGGGCGACGTAGACTGGTAGCGCGCGCACCCATCCAACGCGCACGCTTCGTCACCGACAGTGAGGGTGCAGTGCGCTTTGCTCGCGGCTTTGCCAACGACAACACCAGCAAACTCTACTACCGGGAGGGCAATGCGGCGCAGTGGCGACTGTTGCATGACCAGGCACAAAGTGGGCTTGACGAGATTCCCCTCGGCTTCTCCGCCGATGGCAAAACGGCTTTTCTTCGGGTAGGGCACGAAGTCGGCCCGGACAGCATTGTCGCGCTTGAACTGGCCAGTGCAAAGCGCAGCGAGGTTCTACGCGATACGGTGGTTGACCCGTACGAGATTCAATACGATCAAAACCACGTGCCCGTGGGCGCATCGTTCATGCGCGGTCAGCCGCGTACTGTTTTTTTTGACGAGCAAGGCAAGCCTGCCAAATTGCAACGCATGCTCGAGAAGGCGTTCCCGGGCTCGGCAGTTCGCATCACCTCAAGCACGCGCGACGGCAGCCTTTCGGTGCTTGGCGTCAGCAGCGATCGCGACGCTGGCGCGTTCTACTTGTTTGACCATCAGTCCAAGGCAGCGCACTTCATTTTCAACATACGAGATGGTATTGATCCGGCGCAGATGGGTACCAGCAAATCGATCGAATTCAAGGCCAGGGACGGACTCGAACTTTACGGTCATCTCACCCTGCCCAAAGGCGCATCTGACAAAGCCCCGCTGCCGATGGTGTTACTGCCGCACGGCGGTCCGTTCGGGGTCTTTGATGATTGGGAATTTGACACGGATACGCAATTGCTCGCGCGCGCCGGCTACGCAGTATTGCGCGTCAATTTCCGCGGCTCCGGGAATTTTGGTCATGCGTTTCAGTTATCCGGCGCACGCGAATGGGGCGGCCGCATGCAGGACGATCTCAGCGACGCAACCCGTTGGGCAATCGAACAACGGATCGCCGATCCGAAACGCATTTGCATCGTCGGTGCCAGCTATGGTGCCTATGCCGCATTGATGGGATTGGCGCGCGAACCCAGCTTGTATCGCTGCGCCGTCGGTTACGTCGGTGTCTACGACCTGCCCACATTGCACAAGGCTGATTCGCGACATGCGAAGTGGACGCGTGCCTGGGTCGAGCAATGGATCGGGAGCGATAATTTGCAGTCACGATCGCCAAACCGACTGGCCGATCGCATCAAGGCTCCGGTGTTTCTGGCCGCAGGAGGGGAAGACAGGACCGCGCCGATTCAACACAGTCGCATGATGGAACGCGCGTTGTTGGCTGCAGACGTTCCCGTGGAAACGCTGTACTTTGACAGCGAAGGCCACGGCTTTTATACCGAAGAGCACCGACGCGCGTACTACGTAAAATTGCTCGATTTTCTGAGCCGATATCTGGGCGGAGCCAAGGCGCGCTGACTGCGAAATTGCCGCAAAGCCGGGTTACGCTATCAGTGGTGTTGCAATCAGTGGCGTCATAGCGCCGCGGCGCCTCTGGGTTCTCGCCACATGGGCGACTTGGCGCATTTTGCTTCAGTCGCTCGTACCGTCGGTCGCGCAGCTCAACGGATTGCTACATTGCCGGCCATCGGCCGAAACGCCGCGTCGTCGGGAAACTCGGAACGGGGCGGCAGCTGCGCCGGCAGCATTCGACTGGGCGATTTTGGCGTGGATTCATCGTAGGCTACTTCGGCCGCTTTGTGCGCTGCTTTGTGCGCGATCCTGCACACTTGCGCGCTGTCATAGAACGACGAGGACTTGGTCCAACGCGTGTGGCCTGATTTCGCAGTTGTTGGAATGCCCTTGCGACCGGGTCCGGGACCGGGGAACAATGGAACCCAGAGTGCATCCTTGGCATTGGTCTCGATACAGACAAAATACTGCTGCGCCGACAGTTCAACGTCATCCTTGCCGGTGTAAGTGGCACCTTGTGCAGCCAATGTTTTTGGGTCGAATCGCAAAACGAGTCCAGGGGCGTGAATGTGGGGCATGAGATTCCTCAGGTGAAATCAGAATGGAGCGGGCCACAGCATAGTAGTCGCCGAAGCAGGGAATAGGGGCGGGATGAACGATGTGGCGTTCGCGCGCCTGGTGCACGCGAGTGTTGAGCGTGTCGAGCATAGTCAAAGCGGGCGCAGCTATCACGCTTCAAACTTTTCCGCGTACGCCACGCGGTGTTGGCTCAGGCCGCGCCGGTGATCGCCAGTGCCACCGCTTGCGCGACCTCGATGCCGTCAATGGCCGCTGAGTAAATACCCCCGGCATAGCTGGCGCCCTCGCCAGCCGGATACAGGCCGCGCGTATTGATACTCTGATAGTCGTTGCCGCGAGTGATTCGAATAGGTGATGAGGTGCGCGTCTCGACCGCGGTGAGCACCGCGTCGCTCATCGCAAACCCCCTGAGTTGACGATCGAGCGCCGGAATCGCCTCACGCAGTGCGCTGATCGCATAGTCCGGCAGGGCGCTGCTCAAGTCACCGAGGCGCACACCCGGGGCATACGAAGGCATTACCGAACCGAACTCTTGCGAAGGCCGAGCGTTTAGAAAATCGCCGACGAGTTGTGCCGGTGCACGATAGTCGTTGCCACCGAGCGCATACGCTTGGCGTTCCCAATGTCGTTGGAACGCGATGCCCGCAAGCGGACCGCCGGGGTAGTCGGTAGGACTGATACCGACCACGAGCCCGGCATTGGCGTTGCGCTCGTTGCGCGAATACTGACTCATGCCATTGGTCACCACTTGGCCGAGCTCTGAAGTGGCGGCCACCACGGTGCCACCGGGACACATGCAGAAGCTGTAGACGGAGCGCCCATTTCGGCAATGGTGCACGAGACGATAGTCAGCGGCACCAAGTATCGGATGACCGGCAAACTCACCAAAGCGCGCACGATCGATCAGCGACTGCGGATGTTCGATGCGAAACCCGATCGAGAACGGCTTGGCCTCCAGATGCACGCCTCGTTGGTGCAGCATTTCAAAGGTATCGCGGGCGCTGTGCCCGATCGCCAGAACCACCTGCGTGCAGGAGATCTCCTCGCCGTTGTCCAGGCGCAGACCGCGGACGCGGCCGTCTTCGATCAACAGGTCCTGGACGCGCGCACTGAAACGGATCTCACCGCCAAGCGATTCGATGCTGGCGCGCATCTTTTCGATCATGCTCACCAGTCGGAAAGTACCGATGTGCGGCTTGCTCACGTAAAGGATTTCCTCCGGTGCTCCGGCTCGCACAAACTCCTCGAGCACTTTGCGGCCGTAATGCTGCGCATCCTTGACCTGACTCCATAGCTTGCCATCGGAAAATGTCCCGGCACCGCCCTCACCGAATTGCACATTGGATTCCGGATTGAGCTTGCCGCCGCGCCAAAGGCCAAAGGTGTCGCGCGTGCGTTCGCGTACCTCTTTTCCGCGCTCAAGCACGATCGGTCGGAAGCCCATCTGCGCCAGGATCAACGCTGCAAACAGCCCGCAGGGGCCGAAACCGATGACTACGGGTCGCGAGGCGAGCGTGCCCGGCGCTTTCGCCACAAACTGGTAGCGCATGTCGGGACTGGGCCCGACATGCGTGATACTGCGCTTGGTTACCGCCGCAATGGCCGCCGGGCGCAGCTCAACATCGATGGTGTAGATCAGCAGAATCGCGCTGCGCTTGCGTGCGTCATAGCTGCGCTTGAACACGGTAAAACGCACGAGCTCGTCGGCGCCAATGCCCAACCGCTCCAGGATGGCTGCCCGCAGCGCCTCACCCGGATGGTCCAGCGGCAATTTGATTTCGGTCAGGCGCAGCATCCAGCGACTCAAGTCCGGCTCGGCTGCGCATGCTCGTTGAGATGACGGGCGGGCGCAAGCGTGCGCGAGCGCGGTGGTCCGGAATCTGCGCATGTCGGCTTAGCGAGACCCCTGCCGGTGACGCCGCACGTGGTTTATCGTGTCCCGGTGCAAAGGCAAACTACAATGGCTTCCACACTCTGCTGCGGATGCATCGATGGCGTGCAAGGCCTGCTTCTCTAGTCGCGAATTGGCGTGCGATTGCCCAATGCCCTGTCAATCTGATGCTTTGCCCAGCCAATGGCATTAGGCGACCAAGCTGACGTCATCGTGATTGGTGGCGGTGCGGCTGGACTCATGTGCGCGCTCACCGCTGGCCAGCGCGGGCGCCGGGTGCGCGTGATCGAGCACGCCAACCGCTGCGGGAAAAAGATCCTGATGTCAGGTGGCGGGCGCTGCAATTTTACCAACACCGGAACCACAGCGCAGAATTTCCTCTCGGCCAATCCTCACTTCTGCAAGTCGGCGCTGGCGCGCTATACACCCTATCATTTTATCGAAATGGTTGAACATCACGGCATCGCCTACCATGAGAAAGAGCTTGGTCAACTGTTCTGCGATGAGTCGTCCAAACAAATCGTGGCCATGCTGCTTCAGGAGTGCGCGGCGGCCGCTGTGCACATCGATACCCAATGCAGCGTTGAACGCGTAATGCACTCCGGCGAAGGCTTTCGCGTTCACACCACGCTGGGCGTATTGTCGGCGCCAGCATTGGTCGTAGCCTGCGGCGGATTGTCGATTCCAAGCATGGGCGCAAGCGGATTTGGCTATGAGCTGGCACGCCAGTTTGGTCATGGCGTGGTGCCGACGCGCGCGGGGTTGGTACCGCTGACGCTTTCGGGCAAGCATCAAGAGCGTTTGCAAGACCTCAGCGGAGTCGCTGTGGCGGTGAGCGCGAACTGTAACGGTCAACAGTTCAATAACTTCATGCTGATTACCCATCGTGGCGTCAGCGGGCCAGCGATCCTGCAAATTTCGTCGTACTGGAACCCCGGCGACGATTTGCGTCTGGACCTGCTGCCGAATGATGATGCCTTACTGCGGTTGCAAGCGCTGCAAGCGCAGCGCCCCGCAGCCGAATTGCGCACGGTATTGGGCGACCTGATTCCCAAACGCTTGGCAGAACGCTTGTGCGAGCACTGGTTTACCAGTCGACCGATGCGGCAATTCAACGACCCCGAACTTCGCGCGATTGCAAATCAGCTGCAGCACTGGCCACTGATCGCGAGTGGCACCGAGGGCTACCGCACAGCAGAGGTGACTATAGGCGGCGTCGACAC
>JANMSL010000123.1:0-11922 GCA_031389245.1 Lysobacterales bacterium
GATCGATTGGACGCACTTACGCTGGATGCGCGTGCTGTCCATGCGGCGCTCGATTGGCAGGCAGAAGTATTGGCGATCGGCGAGCTATGCAGCAGCTCACTCGGCGCGGCTTTGTTTACACAGCAGGGTTTGGCTGCAGCCTGGCTGGATTCGCGTGATTGGCTGCGCGCGATCGAACCGGTGCACCAGAGCGATTGGGCGCGCTGGCTTTCGGTGAGTTGCTCGACTGAAGGCTTACCAGAGCAAGCCGCGCTGCTCGCGGCAACTGCCGACGCGTTCGTCGCACCCGGCTTTATCGCACGCAATGCCAGTGGCGCCACCGTGATTCTCGGACGCGGCGGATCGGATACTTCTGCCGCCTATCTGGGTGCCATCCTCGGCGCAGCGCGGGTGGAAATCTGGACGGATGTAGCGGGCATGTTTTCGGCCGATCCGCGCCAAGTGCCGAATGCCCGTCTGCTGGCGCGGCTGGATTTTGAAGAGGCTCAGGAAATCGCAACCACTGGTGCCAAGGTGCTGCACCCGCGCTCATTGGCGCCGGTTCGCGACGCCGGTGTGCCGATGTGGATCCGCGATACCAATAGACCGGACCTGGAAGGCACCATCATTGAAGCGCGTGCTGCCGATGGCGCAGCGTCGGTCAAGGCAATCAGCGCGCGTCGCGGCGTCATGCTGGTGGCGATGGAATCGCTCGGCATGTGGCAGCAGGTCGGCTTCCTGGCCGACGTGTTTGCAGCATTCAAGCAACATGGGCTGTCGGTCGATCTGATCAGCTCGGCCGAGACCAACGTTACTGTTTCACTCGATCCTACCGAGAACCTGGTCAACACCAATGTGCTGGAAGCGCTATGCGCCGATCTCGCGGCCGTGTGCCGGGTCAAGTTGATTGGACCGTGCGCAGCAATCACCCTGGTCGGGCGCGGCATGCGCGGGCTGCTTGCCAATCTCTCCGGGGTATGGAGCGAATTTGGCACGATGCCGGTGCATCTGATCAGCCAGAGCTCGAACAACCTCAACCTCACCTTCGTCGTCGATGAAAGCGCGGCAGAAGGATTGGTCGCGCGCATTCACGACAGCCTGATCCGCACGCGCGCGCTCAAGGGCGAAAACCAGTCAGTCTTTGGCCCGAGTTGGAAATCGCTCTATCAGGCAGACGCAGAAATCACCGACAAACCTTGGTGGGTGCATAAACGCAGCCGCCTGCTCGAACTCGCGGGCGAGCGCACACCGCGCTATGTCTACGATCGCGACACGTTGCGCGCACGGGCACGCGCATTGTTGGCGATCGAAGCGGTCGATCAGTGGTTCTATGCGACCAAGGCGAACGCGCATCCGGCGATCCTCAGTGAACTGGCCAATCTCGGATTTGGTTTGGAGTCGGTGTCCGAAGGAGAGTTCGCGCATGCGCACAGCGTCGCGCCAGCGGCTGCAAAACTGTATACATCCAACTTCGCAGCCACTGCGGAACTGCGCCGCATGATTGGCGAGCGCACCGCGATCACCATCGATAACCTCACGCTGCTGCAGGCGCATCCGGAAATTTTCAGCGGTCGCGATCTACTGCTGCGCGTTGATCTTGGCGTCGGCCGAGGCCATCACGACAAGGTCAAAACCGGCGGTGCCGGCAGCAAGTTCGGGATCGCATTGTCCGACCTTGGCGCCGCTCACGCTGCGACCGAACGTTCCGGCGCGCGCGTGATCGGCCTGCATGCGCATCTAGGCTCCGGCATCTTGTCGGTCGCACACTTCCGCGAGGTCTATGCCGAGCTGGCGGCGATCGGCGAATCGATTTCGAGCGTGTCTATTGTCAACATCGGCGGCGGCATTGGCGTGCCAGCGCGTAACGAGGACCCGGTCATTGACCTGGACGAACTGGCGCGCGCGTTGGCCGAGGTCAAGGCGGCGTATCCACAGTTCCAACTGTGGATGGAGCCCGGCCGCTTTCTGGTCGCCGAGGCGGGAGTACTTCTGGCCACAGTGACGCAGACCAAGTCCAAAGACGAAACGCACTTCGTCGGACTCGACGCCGGCATGCACAATCTGATTCGACCAGCGCTCTATGATGCCTGGCATCCGATCGTAAACCTCACCCGGCTTGATGAGCCCACAACCGAAACCGTGCGCGTGGTCGGACCCATCTGTGAATCAAGCGATGTGCTCGGCATCGATCGTCGTCTGCCGCGCAGCCGCGAAGGCGACGTCGTGCTGATTGCACATGCCGGCGCCTATGGAGCGGTGATGGCGTCCAACTACAATCGCCGTGCCCATGCTGATGAGGTGATGCTGTGATCGCGCTCGTGCACCGAACAGTATCCGAACCGAAAACCGCCGCGCTGTTTCGATTCGTTCGCGCCGACTTCGATTTGTCGAGCGGCGTAGCCAGACTGGTTTATGGCTTTGACGACGGTCCGGAGCTGATCGAGAAAATCACCTTTCCAGACGCACCCAGCCATCTGCCCGCTGATCGTGAGCTCGCTTTCCAGCACGCGTTGAGCACGCTGCATCTGATCGCCGGAATCAGCTACTACAAGGCCGCAGTGCCGCCTGCAATCCACATTGATGGGGCCGGTATCGACATCGATACCGCGGCGATGCTGGATGAAATCTATTTGCACGGGCTTGGCGAGTTCGCCCATCAGAACGGGCTCGATTTGCGTGAACGAATTGCATTTCCGGCGGCGCGCAATGAAGCCAGACGCACGCTGGCCACTGCGCTCGACCTGCCACGGCGCACCCTGGTTCCGATCGGTGGCGGCAAGGATTCGCTGGTTACCGTGGAATTGCTGCGCCAATGCGGCGAACCAACGACGGCAGTCTGGGTGGGTAGTTCGGCACTGATTCAGGCGACAGCCGAGCGCAGTGGACTACCGATGCTGAATGTGAAGCGCGAGATATCGCCGGTGCTGTTCGAGATGAATCGCAATGGTGCGTGGAACGGACATATTCCGGTCACCGCGATCAACTCGGCGATCCTGTCCTGTGCGGCCATCCTCTATGGATTCGATGCGATCGCCTTCTCAAACGAACGTTCTGCATCAAGCGCCAATCTGGTGGTCGATGGTTTCGCGATCAATCATCAGTGGAGCAAGGGACTGCGCTTCGAGGAAATATTTGGCACACACCTGCGCACTCATGTCGCAGCAAATCTGCATTATTTCTCGGCGCTGCGTTCGTTCTCAGAACTGGCAGTAACCAGTCGCTTCGCCAAACTGGAGCAGTACCACACGGTATTTTCCAGCTGCAACCGCAACTTCAAGATTCTCGGCGACCGCCCTGCCTCGCGCTGGTGTGGTGAGTGCCCGAAATGTCATTTCGTATTTCTGGCATTGGCGCCGTTTCTGCCCAAGGCTCGATTGGTGTCGATTTTCGGACGCAATTTGCTCGACAATCCGAATCTGACCGGTGCTTTCGATGCCCTGCTTGAAGTGGATGCCCACAAGCCGTTCGAATGCGTTGGCGAAGGACGCGAATCGCGTGCCGCGATGGCCGTCCTCGCCACCCGAGCGGAATGGCTCGAGGACGCACTGGTCGCCAGGTTCAAGCGCCAGATTCGCCCGCATCTGGAACCATCCGAACTCGATCTGGCCGCGCTGTTGCAGCCCGCGGGGCCGCATCACCTACCGCAACGCCTACTGCCCATTCTGTATGCGCCTGGCTGATCTGGCCGGTCGGCGCATTGCCGTTCTCGGCTTTGGACGCGAGGGCCGCGCGACGTGGCAAGCCCTGCGCCGACATCTGCCGGATCGCGCACTGACACTGTTTTGCTCAGCGGGTGAGCGTGAGGAAGCGCTGCAACTCAACGACACCGCTTTGCAAATCGTCGCCGAGCCAGCCACCGTGTCGGCACTGACGGCATTCGACGTTGTAATCAAGTCACCCGGTATCAGCCCTTACCGCACGCCGATGCCAGAGGCAGTGGCGGCTGGTGTGCGTTTCATTTCCGGCAGCACAATCTGGTTTGCCGAGCATCCGGCTGCGCGCACCATCTGCATCACCGGCACCAAAGGCAAGAGCACTACCTGCGCCTTGACGGCACACCTGCTGCGATCGATCGGCGTGCGTACCGCACTCTGCGGCAATATCGGCTTGCCTCTGCTGGAGCTGATGCATCCGCAGCCGCCACCAGAATGCTGGGTGATCGAGCTTTCCAGTTTTCAGACACGCGACTTTGCTGGTGTGCCAACAGTGGCCGTGATCACCAATCTGGTCGAGGAACATCTCGACTGGCACGGCAGCGTCGAAAATTATCTCGAGGACAAGCTGTGCATCCTCGGCAACGACCCGCGTACGCGACGTGTGCTCAACGCGCGCGATGCGCAGACGCGCCAGCGCATTGGCGCCGGTGACGCGCAGTGGTTCGATCACGACGATGGCTGGCAGGTGACTGCATCGGATCTGTGTTTCCGCGGCCGCGCGCTGATTGCGCGATCCGAACTCGCGCTTGCCGGCGCACACAATGCCGCAAACGCCTGTGCGGCATTGACCGCCATTGCGGCTGCCGGCTACGACGCGATGGCCGCGCTGCCGGCGCTGCGCACATTTGTTCCGCTGCCCCATCGTCTGCAGTCATTGGGCACGAGCTCAGGCATCGAATACGTCAACGACAGCATCGCCACCACGCCCCAGGCGACGATCGCGGCGCTGCAGCACTACGCGGGGCGCGAGGTCGCACTGATTCTGGGCGGGCAGGACCGCGGCCTGGACTGGACTTCCCTGCGCGACTATTTGAATCTGCATCCGCCTCGCGCCGTAGTCTGCACCGGTGCCACTGCAGCGCGCGTGCTGCCGATGTTGTCGAAAGATTCCGCGCTGCGCGAGCGACTGCATCATGCTGACCGCTTCGACACTGCCTTTGCCACGGCACGCCGGGCGCTGCAAAGTTCCGGCGTATTGCTGCTTTCGCCTGGCGCACCTAGCTTTGGTCAGTTTCGCGACTACGTGGAACGCGGCAAGATGTTTGCCCGCCTCGCCGGATTTGATCCGGAGGCAATCGCCGGCATCCAGGGGTTAGGCATCGCATGAACAGTTCGCTCGAATCCAAACCCATCTGGGACCTGCCGATGCGCGTGTTCCATTGGTTGCTGGTGATCGGCGTGGTCCTGCAGTTTGGCACCGGCAAGTTCGGCTGGTTGAGCATGCAATGGCACTTCTGGTCTGGCTACGCGCTGCTGACACTTTTGCTGTTTCGTATTTTTTGGGGATTCTTTGGCAGCGAGAGTGCGCGCTTCCGCGGTTTGCTGGTCAGCCCGAGTCGCGTTTTCAACTATCTGCGACAGTGGTCGAGCACGCCCATGTCACGCTTTGCCGGCCACAATCCCGCGGGCGCGTGGGCAACATTGCTGATCCTGTTGGTCCTGCTGGTACAAGCGCTCAGCGGATTGTTCAGCAGCGACGAGATGGAATGGTTTGGTCCATTGTCCAGTTGGGTTCCGGATCGAATGGTTGCTTTTGCGAGCTGGCTGCATCACCGCGGGGAGCCGGTGATCCTCGCCCTTATCGCGCTGCACGTAATGGCAATTGCGCTCTACTGGTTTGTCAAACGCGAAAATCTGGTTGCTGGCATGTGCCATGGATTGCGCGCCATCGAGGTAAGCGCACCACGCCTGACCAGCAACGGGCGCGCTCTGTTTCTACTGGCCGTAGCCGCGGCTCTGGTTGCTGGCACAATCGCGTGGGCGGAGTAAGCCGTGCACATCCAATCGCTTCTGGTTTATCCATTGAAGTCGGCGCGCGGCGTTGCACTGCAGGAAGTGGAAGTGCAGCCACGCGGTCTGATGGGAGACCGCCGCTGGATGGTCATCGACGACAAGAATCGGTTCGTCAGCGCACGCAAGATTCCGGCAATGGTGCTGATCGAGGCCAGCATCCAAGCTGGCGACGGCGCGCTGATCCTGTCTGCGCCTAATCTATCTCCAGCGTGCGTGCACGTACCGGACGCCAGGCTACCGGTGATCGAAGTCGAGGTCTGGAAATCGCGCTGCCCGGCACGCGCTGCCGATACTGCCGCCAACGCATGGATCAGCGCGTTGCTCGATGGTGACTATCGACTTGTGCACATGGCCGACGACTGCCTGCGCAGCGTGTCGCAGCAATGGTCCAGGCCGGGCGATATCGTCAGCTTCGCCGATGGCTTTCCGCTGCTGTTGATTGGTACGGCCTCGCTCGAAGACTTGAATCGTCGCCTGAGTCGCCCGGTGACCATGGCCAATTTTCGCCCCAATCTTGTCGTTCAAACTACGCCCGCATTCATCGAAGACACTTGGCGGCGGGTGCGTATCGGCGACATTGAATTCGACGTCAGCAAGCCCTGTACGCGCTGTGTGTTGACCACGGTCGACCCGAACTCCGGAATGAAATCCGCCGATGGCGAGCCGTTGGCAACTCTGAAGACTTTTCGCAATTTCGAGCTCGGCGTCACCTTCGGCCAGAACCTGATCCCGCGCGGAGCGGGCACGCTGCACCGAGGCGATGCATTGACTCCGCTGTCATAGAGCGCAGCTTGCTCCGCTGCATGGGCGCCTGCCCAAACGTCGAACCTATGGGAGGAGCAGCGCAGCATGCCCCGCTCCCTGCGCAACAACTGCGCCGAGCATTTGCTCTAAGTGAGAAGCCTAGTGTCCATGCGATTTCATCGATACGGTGCGCGGGTGCGCGCGCCTCAGGGTTCGCGACGGCGCGGGCCAGGTCCTATCGAGGCGCGTCGGCAAGGAACTCGGGTACATGTTCGACTTCATCATCGTGGGTGCGGGTTCGGCCGGATGTGTGCTGGCCAATCGACTGTCTGCCAATCCACAACATCGGGTGCTATTGCTCGAGGCTGGTCCACGCGACTGGCATCCGTTCATCCATATGCCGGCCGGTATTGCCAAGCTGGTCGGCAGCAAAGGGGTGAACTGGAGCTACAACACCGAGCCTGAGCCGTATCTCGACAACCGACGCCTGTGGTGGCCACGCGGCAAGGTACTGGGTGGTTCGAGCTCAATCAATGCCATGTGCTATATCCGCGGGCATCGGCGCGACTATGACGATTGGGCCGCCGCTGGCAATGCCGGCTGGGGCTTCGATGACATGTTGCCGATGTTCAAGCACAGCGAGAACAACGAACGCGGCGCTGATGCATTTCACGCACGCGGCGGCCATTTCAACGTGGCCGATTTGCGCTACACCAACCCCTTGTCCAGCGTGTTTGTCAATGCAGCCGTCGAGGCCGGCTACGCGCGCAATCCCGACTTCAATGGTGCCGATATGGAGGGCTTCGGCTTCTATCAGGTCACCCAGAAAAACGGTCAGCGCTGGAGCACAGCCGCCGGTTTTCTGAATGCGGCTCGCGGACGCAGCAATCTCAAAATTGTCACGCGCGCAATGGTGCAACGCGTGCAGATCGAAAATGGACGAGCGGTCGCTGTCGAGTACCGCGTCGGGCGTAAGCTTGTGCGCGCCCAGTGTGCGCGTGAGGTAATCCTTGCCAGTGGCGCGATCAATTCACCGCAGCTATTGATGCTATCCGGCGTTGGGCCGGCCGATCATCTGCGGCAGCAGGGCATCGACATCAAACAGTCGCTGCCGGGCGTGGGTCGCAATCTGCATGATCACCTCGACACCTGCACGGTCTATCGCTGCACTCAGCCGATCACTTACGACCGCATCAGCGACGTGCTTACCGGGCTGCGCTATCTATTGTTCAAGGACGGACCCGGAACCTCGAATGTAGCCGAGGCCGGCGGCTTCGTACGCTCATCGCTGGCGCCGGATGAACGACCGGACCTGCAATTTCATTTCGTTCCGGCGATCCTGGACGACCATGGGCGCAACCGCATCGCCGGCGATGGCATCACTCTGCATGCTTGCCACCTGCAGCCGCGCAGCCGCGGGCATGTTGAATTGGCGTCAGCCGATCCGGCAGTACCAGCGAAAATGTTTGCCAACTATTTGAGCGATGCCGAGGGGCTTGATCGACGCACGCTGATCGAAGCCGTGCGTACCTCACGCCGACTGTTCAACACGCGCGCCTTCGATGCCTTTCGCGGCGTCGAGATGTTTCCCGGAGACAACGACGACTCGGACGCCGCCATCACTGCATTTTTGCGTCGCAAGTGCGAAACCGTTTATCACCCAGTCGGAACCTGCCGCATGGGCAACGACGATCTCGCGGTCGTCGACGCGCAATTGCGTGTGCAAGGGGTGGCCGGTTTACGCGTGGTTGATGCATCGATCATGCCGAAAATCGTTTCCGGCAACACCAACGCGCCGACGGTTGCCATCGCCGAAAAAGCCAGCGCAATGATTCTTGGCTAAAGCATCGCAGTTGGCATACACGTAGCTGCACACAGTGCGACGCACCAACGCGCGATCCTTGAGTGCGGCAGCGCGCGGACTCACCCTGAATGGAGCAAGGGTCGAAGCGATGCACCGGGGTGAAGCGAGGCAGCTTCTCGCATCGTATGCAATATCACCTGTGAGTAACGCTTCAATCTGGCGGGGCTGGCCACGATTCCGGGTTTTGCTGCGTAGGAAGCCGTGCTTCCGCATCAGGAGCCCATCGCGATGAACCCATTGAAGCTGTGCGCCACGCTGGCTCTCCTTTCCGGCAGCGCTGTCGTTTGCGCCGAAGCCCTGCGCTACCAGGGAGAGCTGCTGGACGGCGGACAGCCCGCGAATGGTCGCTACGACCTGCGACTGACGCCGCACCGTGACGCAAGTTCGAAGTCATCGCTGGCGCCCGGCATCACGTTTGAGGACGTGTTGGTCGAACAAGGATTCTTCTATCTCGAGCCCGACTTCGGCGACACAGAAAACCTGAAAGCTGACATCTGGCTCGAGCTGGCGGTGCGCGATGCCGACGATTCTGGCACTTTCGCCGTGATCGAAGGCCGTACCAAGTCCTTGCTGTCGCCACTGGTCGGGCAGTGCTGGAGCACCACGGGCGACAGCGGCGTGAATGCTGCAACCAATTTTATCGGTACAACCGATGGTGCACCGCTGGTTTTGCGCTCCAGCGCGGGGGTCGGCATCAACACGACGTCACCACGCGACATGCTCACGCTGCGTGGCCCCGATAACTTTCTGGACGGACCGAATCTGCAGTTGCTTGGAAATGGCGCCGACCAGGTTGAATCCGGTCGCATCCGCTTTGTTGAAGGTACGGCGGTCGGCAACCTGCGCGGCGCCTATATCCACTACAACGGCAGCACCAATGCCCTGGGCATCGGAGCGCATACCGCCTCTGACGCTGATCCGGCCGGCGACATCGATCATCTGACCATTCGCCGCAGCAGCACACCGTTCGTCGGTATCGGCAAGATTGCCGACGAGGTGCTCGACGTCGCTGGCAGCATACAAATCGACGGTGGAGTGCGCTATGCGCAGCGCAGCTCGCACTTTTATTCGATCATGGGCAAAGTTTTCAGCGAACTGGAGGACTCCGATTGCAAAAGCGGGACGGTAGCCATTGCGCAACGTGGGGGCTTCGGCGGCGGTAACTGTGTCGCATCCGCATCGATCACCCTGCCCGATGGCGCCCGTATCATCGCGCTGCGCGGCATGTTTCGGGACAACACCCAGGACCAGAGCTGCAGCCTCGCGCTGTCGCGAATCATCAGTGGCTCCGGAGGAAGTTCGCTCGAATCGATTGAGCAGGTCGATTCCGGTATCAGCTTCGACAACGGCGAAGTCACCCGCGCAGCCACCGGATTGAACCGGGCAGTCGACAATGAGGTTACCGCGTACGCTTTTCGGTTCACTTCGGGCGCGTTCAATTGCCAGCTGGAGATGGCGCAGATTGAATATACGCTGCCGAGCGGATTCATACCGTGAATACGGGCTACCTGGTATCCGCTGCTGGGCTACTGCTGCTGATCGTCAGCGCCTCGCAAGTCGTCGCCGCGACACGATTCGCAGTGCGGGATGCGGCTGCAACAACAGCAGCCAAGACAACCCCCGATCGTCGCTTCGCGGTGCAGGCGGTGGCCGAGATGCGACGCAGCACTTCGGCGACTCGCTTCTCGCTTAAGTCGAGCCTGGCTGATTGCGCACCGCTCCCCGACCCGCTTTTCGCCAGTGGTTTTGAGTGAGTATGGATACGGCGCAGATGTCGCGACGATATCGAACGAACACAGAGCAGCCAATCCAGCACCGCGTCCCATCCGAAGCGGCGGAGCGAGCCTCCTGCTCTACTCTGCCAGGATCGCCACAGGTCGCGGATAGGTACGCCCGGCACGCAACGGCCGGAAACAATCGGCAGTGTGATAGAACGCTTCGTGTTCATTGTTGTCATGCCAACCGGGTATGCCCGACAACGGCAGCGGCCGGAGCTCTTGCGGATCGTTGAGGCATTCACCGCGTGCGATCCGCTGGGCAAGCACATCCAGCACGCAGGATTCGGGGGCAGCGTCTGCGGCTACTTCAGGCAGTTGCAGGAGCACACACTTGGCGGTAATCAACTGCTGGGGCGTCAGTGCATGCTCCAACGTCGCATGGCCAAACACGATCACGCGTATACGTCCGTCCAGCCAGGCGGCGCGCATTGTCCAGAACAGCCCATGCCAGTCGTGACGATCCCAGTAGGCGACCAGAGCGGGATCGCGCACCAGCACAATGACGCCGCCTTCATCGAAATGCGTGATTGCCATCTGAGCGCGTGAGCGCTCCTTGTCCACGCGTTGGCGAAGTTCGGCCACATAGCGCGCGTTGATGGCCGACTTCAGTGACGTGTAGCGAATCCAGATCAGCGCGTTGAGCAAGTCGTGCCAGTTATCGGCTCGAGTGCTGATGATGCCGGTCTGGTAACTGCGCTGCTCGTAGTGCAATCCGTCACGCAGCAAGGCCGGGGTTTGTGCATCGAAACGCAGCGTCAGGCCGGTGCTGGCATGTCGGCGCCCCGCCAGAAGCGCGTTCAGCGCATCCAGCTGAGGCCAGGTACTTGCCGCGATCCACGGGTAGTCGGCGGCGATGGCATCCAGCGGTGGGCGCTGCCAAACCGCAGAATCTGTCGCCTCACGAGCCGGTGCCAGGTAACGCATGCGGTCAAGTGAGGATGCTGCCGTGCAGGTCGTGCTGGTCGCAGCGTTCAACCTGCACCATCACCATGTCACCGGGCTTGAGTTTCGCGTTCACCGTATTGGAGGATACGTAGACCTTGCCGTCGATCTCCGGTGCGTCGGCGCGCGAGCGGCCGATGGCAACCGTTGGCCCGACCTCGTCGATCAAAACTTGTTGCTGGCTTCCCACTTTTCGCTTCAGTCGTTTCTTGCTGATCTTTGCCTGCGTCTTCATGAATCGCTCAAGACGATCCTGCTTGACCTCTTCCGGCACTGGATCCGGTAGCTCGTTGGCCTTGGCGCCGTTGACTGGCGAGTAGGCAAACGCGCCCACGCGATCGAGTTCCGCGGCCTGCAGAAACTGCAGCAGTTCCTCGAACTCAGCCTCGGTTTCGCCAGGGAAGCCGACAATGAATGTGCTGCGCAAGGTGATGTCCGGACACAGCGCACGCCAGGCCTGGATACGGTCGAGATTCTTCTCACCGCTGGCCGGGCGTTTCATCAATTTGAGAATGCGTGGATTGGCGTGCTGCATCGGAATATCCAGATACGGCAGAATGCGCCCCTGCGCCATCAACGGCACCACTGCGTCAACGTGCGGGTACGGGTAGACGTAGTGCAATCGCGTCCACGCACCCAGCTCCGCCAAGCCCTCGCACAGCGCCAGCATGCGCGTCTGGTAACTACGTCCGCGCCAGCTACGCTCGGCATACTTCACATCCACGCCGTAGGCACTGGTGTCCTGCGATACCACCAGCAATTCACGCACGCCGCTCTTGACCAGCTTCTCTGCCTCAATCAACACTTCATCTACCGGCCGCGAAACCAGATCGCCGCGCATGGAAGGAATAATGCAGAACGTGCAACGGTGATTGCAGCCTTCTGA
>JANMSL010000198.1:0-4479 GCA_031389245.1 Lysobacterales bacterium
TCGACATCTACGCGCTCGGCTTGCTGTTGTACGAACTTTTGTCCGGCGTGGGTCCGTTCGACCTGGAAGGGCTGAGTGCAGGGCAGATCGAGCGGCTTATCACTTCGATACCGCCTGCGGCACCCAGTACGCGGTTGGCTAAATCGTCTGCATCCGCGTTTGCCGCGGATTTGCTGCAGGGCGATCTGGACGCGATTGTCCTGCACTGCCTGCGCAAGGCGCCGTCCGAACGCTATGGTTCTGTTGAACAATTGGAAGACGATCTCGACTGTTACCTCAATGGGCGTCCGGTAGCCGCGCGCAACGGCCAGATGTTCTACCGGCTGCGCAAGTTTGTTGGCCGACATCGACTGTCGATAGCGGTCGTGGTGTTGGCGTCGATGGCGCTGATGCTGGCCCTGGCACTGCTGTTGCGCCAAAACGAGGAACTCACTCAAGAGCGTGATCTTTCCCGACAATCGCTCGGCATTCTCAAAGACGCGTTCGTCGCCGCCGATCCGATTCGCGCTTCGGGTGCCGATATCAACGCGCGCCAGATTCTAGACGCCGCACGCCTGCGTGTTGACGCCAGCTTTCAGGGTCGGCCAGCGCTTTTTGCAGCACTGGCCGAGACCATCGCTGAAGTGGATTTGTCGGTGGGTCGCGCGGTCGAGGCGACCGACTTGCTCGAGCGTGCGCTGCTTGCCGAGCGGCGCTCAGGCAACACACCGCAAGATCAGCAACGTCTGCTGATCTTGCTCGCCCGAGCCCTGATCAACAGCGATCGACTGCCTGAGGCACGCCAGCGACTGCAGCAGGCGCGCGCTTTGAGCGGCGCGGCACCGGTTGAATGGAAGATCGCCAAGGGCAGACTGCTGGCGCTGGAAGGCGATGCAGCGGGCGCTATCGCGCTGCTTCAAGATGGGCTCAACACGCTCGCCATGCAACCACCGACAGTCGAGCTGGCCAACACCGCGCGGATGGCTCTGGCCGAGGCCTACCGCCTTTCCGGTGATCACACTCGGGCACTGGCGGTGCTCGACGATGCGTTGCGCTGGCAGCGTGCAGTGTTGCCGGAAACACATCCGCAGATCACGCGAACGCGCATGCGCAGAGTGGTGCCGATGCGTGATGCGGGCCGCGTCGACGAGTCGCTCACCGAGGCACTGGGTATTGTTCACGAGATCGAACGCATTTATGGCGCGGACGCGCCGGAGACCGCTTTCGCGCAAACCACACTGGGCCGGTCGTTGAGTGCCATGGGGCGCACCGAGGAAGCCATCGCGTCCTATCGGCGCGCGCTGCACGGGTGGCGTAGGTCGTTGGGTCAGGACCATCCCAACACCCTGCGTGCAGCATTCAATCTGGCCACATCATTGCAGCTCAACCCGAAAACCGCGGCAGAGGCCGAAATGGTTTATCGTCAGTTGCTTGAATTGGCGTCTAAACGCGCCGGCGGGCAGGACGAAATGGTCGTCTACTACCGATTGTATTTCGGCAGATTCCTGCAGCAACTCGGTCGTCCAAGTGAAGCGTTCGCTGTGCTGGCTCTGGCGGACACTTGGTCGGGACTGAGCGCTTCAACCAGCGAGAATCGGAACAGTTATCTGCAGACATTGAAAATACTGTTTGACGAGCTGCGCTGCGCGTCGCAATTGGACCCAGGTGCCAACCCATCCGCGGACGGTCCGCAGCAGCGCTGCGCGAGGGTCCGGGATTGGCTGAATCGGGCTGCTTCCGAATCATCCAGTGCAGATACAGCCGGGGAGTGATCGACTTTTGCGGCTTACTGCGAGTGGAGCAAACGGGGAGCGCACGATTACATTGCAGTCCCACATCTTCAACCTTGACCGCGGCATTTCGCTTTTTCTCCATGCTTTTCGCAACCACACTTTGTCGGAGTGATCTCATGAACCAACGCCTAGCCCCCGCCGGTGCGATCGCAGTCATTTTCACCATCGCGATACTTGGACTCCTGACCAGCGCCGGCTCGGCAAGCGCTGCGGTAGTTCCGAACGATCCGGGCTGTGACCCGCGCACACCTGAAGAAGAGACGCCTGATTGTCCGACGACGAAACGGATCGCCTATACACAGAGCTGCCCCAAGGAAGGCGGGCCGGGCATTTGTGTCAATCCGCAGGCCGCGCCGATCGCTGAACTGACATGCGTTGTCGCCTACCGCAGTATGTATTGCGAGGCTTGGCCGCAGTCGGACAGCACCGCGTACCAGTACTCCTGGTCGACCTCGGGCAACATCACCGCGATCTATTCCACCGACAGCCTCAGCCCGGTGGGCTATGCCGACTGCACGGGCAACCGCGGTGTCGTGGTAGTGACGGTCATTGCACCGGGCGGCGCTGCCGACTCCGCCTCGGCTCCGGTGAATTGCAACGAGCAGTAAAGATCCCGACCTGCGCACGACGTTGTCGCTGCCGGGCAGCGGCGGCAGCGCGATGTCGCGCTTCACGGCCGCAACAGCACGATGCCATAAACCGCAGTCGGCTTTGATCGAGTTTTTGCGGATACCACGAGTAGTGTCGTTCGAGACCAGCTCACGCGCTGCAGCGGCGCGTTGGGGTCTTTTTGACTCGCCACATCGGGTCGAATCACTCGTGTCGCCGTTGCATCCTGCGCCGGCGCATCAACAAAACTGGAGAGAGACCATGAAGCTACGTAAGAAAATCGCGTTCGCGTTTTTTGCCCTGACTGTCGGCATCAGCTCGATGGTGAGCGCTGCCGATGATGCCTGCACCAACTGCGACACCGCCTGGTGGCAGTGCGGCGGCGCGCAGAACGACTATTGCACCGCGCGCTACGAGCGGTGCATGCGCCGTAACGGCTGCCCGCTGGATTTCTAAGCGGCTCGTCGCGATGCGCACCCGCTTGCTGTTGCGCATCGCGACATCATCATTTTGGGAACATTGCATGATTGCTCGACTTCGTACACTCACCCGCGACGCGCTCATCCTGGTCTTGCTTGCTGTGCTCGCAGCAGGGATTGGTCAATGGCTGGCAGGCGTCTGGAAGGAATGGCAACAGCCACCGCAGACCGAACGCTTCGACTCGCAAATACTGAGCGCGGAAGGTATGGTTTCTCCGGTGATGATTGCCAGCAGCACCTGCCCTGCCTGCGCCAGCGCCCGGACCTGGATGGCCGAGCGCGGCATTGTCTATCAGGAATTGACCGTTGATCGCTCGGAACAGGCGAGGAAAATAGCCGATCGATTGAACGTCAAGATCGTGCCCACTTTTTTGATCGGCGACGTCCGCGTCAACGGCTTCATTCAGAGCGAACTGCAGCAGCGATTGCCGCGCGTTGCCAGCGCCGGAAAACTCTGAACGCGGAATCCTGCGCTTACTGCTGCGGCAGAATCAGGCGCGCGATGCTGCGCGCCGCTTCACGGCCATCATAGACTGCGGTGACGACCAGATCGGCGCCGCGCACCACATCACCGCCGGCGAATAGTTTCGGGTGCGCAGTCTGGAATGGCAGGCGCTGATCGATACCGACACGCAGGCGCTGGTCGGATTCGCGGTCGGGGGCGAGCGCATCCAGCCACGGCGCTGGATCGGCGCGGAAGCCGAAGGCAAGAATGATCACATCGGCGACGATCACCGCCTCCGTGCCGGCCACGACCTGCACCGCTTCATTTCGTGCACCTGTGCAGGCGATGGTGTCGACCACGCGCAGCCCGGTGACCAAGCGATCGCCCTCGATCGACAATGGCTGACGGTTGAACAAAAACCGAACGCCTTCATCGCGCGCGTTTTTCACCTCTCTGCGCGAACCTGGCATCGACGCTTCGTCGCGGCGGTAGACACAGCTGACGCTGGCAGCTCCGAGTCGCACTGCGGTGCGCACGCAGTCCATGCCGGTGTCACCGCCACCGAGCACGACGACGTGTTTGCCCTTGAGATCAATATCGGGAACTGCGCCTTGCCAGCCGGCGACGACGTTCGTTGTGGCCGCGATATCAGCCGCGGTCGCCTGGCGTTCGGTGCGTCGGAGCATCGCGGCTGACGCCGCTCCTACCATTGCGGGCGCGACCGGGGCTGAATCTTCGCCGTGCAGCACGCGCCTGCCATTGGCGACCAGAAACGGCAACGCAGGCATCACGCCGTGCAATTGCTGACCGGGCAGTTGCGCATCGACGTAACGGTACGCGCCGCTGCCAAGAAACACAGCATCGTAATCGCGCATCAGCTCATCGATGGTCAACGTTTGGCCAATCTCCACGCCGAGATGAAACTGTACGCCCATCTCTTCCAGCACACTACGTCGCGTGGCCATGACGTGCTTTTCCAGCTTGAACGGCGGGATGCCGAAGGTGAGCAGGCCGCCAATCTCCTCGTAACGATCGAATACATGCGCTTGGATGCCATAGCGCGCGAGGCGATCGGCGCAGCTGAGTCCGGCCGGGCCCGCGCCGATCACCGCGACGCGCTTGCCGCTGGGTTTTACGTTGGACAAATCCGGTCGCCAACCCTGCTTGAAGGCTT
>JANMSL010000216.1:0-4357 GCA_031389245.1 Lysobacterales bacterium
CGATGCACTATCGATGTGCGTTAAGGCATAAATCTCGAGGGCATGGTTACTCTGCGGCGGGGGCCACGCCTACAGGCTGTGTGTGGATTCCATCCCGGGTTGCGTTGACCAGTTTCGCGGCAGCGTGCTACAAGCCGCCTACCGCCACTGCAACCGGAGCGCATCATGGCCGATCTCAAGAAATCGTTCGAAGAAGCCGCAAAGAAGGCGCTGAATCTGAAGGACCGACCGGACAACGACACGATGCTGAAACTGTATGCGCTCTACAAGCAGGGTGCGTCGGGGGATGTTACCGGTGAGAAGCCTGGGTTCTTCGATTTTGTCGGTGTCGCGAAATACGAGGCCTGGGCCAAGCTCAAAGGTACCGGTCAGGAAGCAGCCCAGAAACAGTACGTGGACTTGGTCAAAAAGCTGGCGGGTTGAACAATCGCATTGGCGATGCTGTGGTCGTGACATCCCGCTGCGTGCCGCCAATGCAATAGCCTGAGCGCCAACGTCTTTGCTGTCGACTGCTGCGCATTGAGGACACCCCCACACGTGACCACCGTTGTGGTATTCATTGTGACGCGCGCCATGCGGGCGCTGCCGATAGGGCAAGTGCAATGGCAACCAAGGCCAAGACCAGCAGTAGTAGCAGCGGCGTAGCGTCAGCGGGCGCATCGAAAACGCGTGACCGCATCCTCGATGTCAGTCTGACCATGTTCAACGATCGCGGTGAACCCAACGTAACCACCAATCACATTGCCGACGAGCTGGAAATCAGTCCGGGCAATCTGTATTACCATTTTCGCAATAAGGACGACATCGTCGAGCACCTGTTTGCGCGTTACGAAACCCGCATTGACCAGGTGCTCATCGTTCCGGACGAGCGTCTGCCGACACTGGAAGACATCTGGATGCAGCTGCACATGGCGTTTGAAACCATGTGGGAGTTCCGCTTCATCTACCGCGATCTGGTCGATCTGACCAGCCGCAATCGCAAGTTGCGCATGCACTTTGCCAGAATCATCAAGCGTGCCACGGCGAACGCAGCCGAAGTATTGAAAGGATTAACGGCTTCGGAAGTGATGCGCGCCAGTCGCGACGAGATCCAGGCCACGGCGAACAACATTATCCTGGTGGCGACGTTTTGGCTGAGCTTCAACTCAGTGCGTGGTGGCATGATCGAGAAGGGCCAGGACGACCTGACACAGGGGATTCACCAGGTGATGATGCTGATTGCACCATTCCTCCGCGATGCAGAGCGCCTGCACCTCAACAACTTGGCAAGCGGCTACGTGCGTTGAGCACGAATTGGGAGTTGGGCAAGGTGCAGCTGCTCAAGCTGTAGTCGGGCCAGGAGCGGCGTCGGGCCGCTCCCAAATCCTCGATTCGCCCCGCGGTTATGCACGCGCGCGCGGCGCAGACTTGCGGGTACTGGCCTTGATTTCCTTGTTCAATTCGCTGACTCGCGTCAGCAACTCTTGAACGTCGCCCTTGGACGGCACGCCGAAACGACCGAGTACCGAGCCGACGCCATCACTGATGCTGGCTTCGATCTGCTGCACGTTTTTCAGTGCACGCTGCTTATACGGGGTAACCAGACCGATGACCTGCTTGCGCACGCCGCTTACGGCCTTGCGCGCGTCATTGTTCACTGTCCTTACGGCTTTTCGGGTACGCGCCTGGAAGCTTTCGCCTTCGGCAACCAAAGTATCGATCGCCTTTTGGCCCTGCTTTTGCACCAGGGAGACAGCGCCCAATCCAGCGAGGATCAACTTGCTGGTGGCTTCGTTGATTTGTGTCGATTTGAGGGACTTGGCGAGCTTGGATGAATTGCGCATGACGATGCTCCTGCAGAAATCGCGAGCGATGCAGCCGTATGACTGCTAACCCTCGATCGCGTTGGACTGCAATTTAGGAACAGGTGCTAGAACAATCACACTATGTCGGACGCTGCGGGAATGCCGCGAGTCGAGAATGTGCAATATCAGCGCAATATTGATCACCACGCACGGACAATGACCCGCGCTGTCGTTCGATCACAGCATCCGCGAGGGCGAGCGATTGTCGATGCATCAGCCCACGCTGAGCGCGGTGCGCCACGCTGCGTATCCATTTCGCCAGGCATCGATGCGCGACTTCGGCTTGCCTAGCTGGTGCAATTCGCGCACAGCGATGACGGTGAGCACCCGAGCTCCGCGTTGCTGCGCCCAACTCAGTGCGGGTGTAGGTTCGTACTCGCCGCGCAAGACGGCCCCGACCTCGCGCGCTCCGTCAATCGCGACGCGGCGTGCCGATTCCGGCGCCACGTTGCCCGGTCGAATCTGATGGCGTGCTCGAGCGTCGAGCGGCACGCTGGTCAATGCGGCCGACTGCGCCGACCACACTGCGGCCAGATGTCGGCACGCAACCAACGCCGTCCAACACTGTGTTCCTACCTGGAGTTGCTCGGGCGCGTGTGGCTGCGATGGATTGGAGCACTCCGGGGCAAACGCCGTGGCGATCTCTGCACCAATTCTTCGGTACGCCAAGTATCGATCCGGCCAGTCCGCAATCTGGATATTTTCGCGCTCGCGCAGCATGTTCAGCATCGGCACTGCAACGGTGGCGACGTTTAGATGCGCGCTGATCGGGTGCTGCCCCTGCCCTAGCAAAATGCGCTCCCATTCTTCGGCCCACCAGCCCAGCTTGGCGCTGGTCACGCGTTCGTCGCTGGCGCGCCAGATGGCGTCGCACCACTCCATCACCAGCACCGAGCGTGCGAGCAAACGCGCAGATTCGTCGCGCGATGCGTACAACTCGGCCAGCGCCAGCGCTGGAAAGGCACCGCGCCAGGGCGCGATGAAACTGTTGAATGTCGCTGCTGTCATGGCGGGCGAAAGCCAATCGCGTAGGCATCGAGCCAGTCTATGAGTTGCGCCGGTCGATCGATAACTGCGTCGGCATTCCAGGCATCGGGGTTTTCGTCGTCGCCGCAATATCCGAAACGCACCGCGACCGAACGCGTCCCAGCAGCGCGAGCCGCTTCGATATCGCGCGCATCATCGCCGACCATGACGGCCTGCGCTGGGTCGATACCGAGAAGGCGGCAGGCCTCCAGGACGGGCGCAGGATGCGGCTTCTTGTCGGGCAGCGAGTCACCGCAGATCACGACTCGAAATCGCGGTGCGAGCCGGGTTTCGATCAGCACCGGCTGGGTCAGCCAAGCGGGTTTGTTGGTGACGATGGCGAGTGCAACACCGCGGATTTCGAGCGTCGCCAATGTTTCTTCGAATCCTTCAAACAAGACCGTGTCAACCACGATCTGTTCGCGATAGAGTTCCAGAAAGGGTTGCAGCAACAGCTCGCGCGCAGCATCGTTCCAGTCCGGAAACGCTGCATTGATCATTGCGCGCCCTCCTTTGGAAACATACGGTCGCACCTGTGCCGTAGGTACCGCCGATAAATGGTGCAGCGCGCGCAGTCGGTTGACGGCGCGAATCAGGTCGGGCGCGGTATCCAGCAACGTGCCATCGAGATCGAACAGGACCGCTCGAATCATTCGACGCGTTCCGCAAACGCGAGATAGTTGACGCCGACATCGGTATTTCGCCAGGCCCGCCGTGAAAATGGCTCATAGTGCAGGCCTTCCAGCGTTCGCAGTTCGAAGCCGTTGGCGCGCAGTCCCTTGGCCAGCTCACTGGGTTTGAGAAACAGGTTGTAGCGATGTGTGCCCTTGGGTAGCAGGCGCAGCAGATGCTCGGCGCCGACGATGGCTAGAGCGAAGCTGCGTGCATTGCGGTTGATCGTCGACAGGAACAGCTTGCCCCCCGGCTTCAGCAACGCGCGGCAATCAGCGAGGATGGATTCGGGTTCGGGCACATGTTCGAGCAACTCCATGCAAGCGATCGCGTCAAATTGCTCGCGGTGCTGTTCGCACAGCGCATGCGACGAAACCTTGCGATAATCGATGTCGATTCCTGCTTCAAGTGCATGCAGGCGGGCGACGTCGATCTGTTCCGCGGAGAGATCGATTGCAGTGACGGCCGCACCAGCGCCCGCCAGCGCCTCCGACAGAATTCCGCCGCCGCAGCCGAGGTCGAGCAGGCGCGATCCCTTTAGAGTGATGCGTTCGCGCATGAACTCCAGTCGTTGCGGGTTGAGATCGTGCAACGCGCGCGATGGGCCATTGCGGTCCCACCAGGATGCGGCCTGCTGATCGAACTTTGCAATTTCTTTTGGGTCGACGCTCATACTCGTGTGCTCATCTCATGCCATTGCCGATCATTTACCGAGGCCGGCGCGGATGCGCTCACCCCATGCGCGTGCCAGCAGTGCCAACTCCTGCGTGTCCATGTTCACCAACACACCAGCATCGAGCTTGCGCTGTCCTGCC
>JANMSL010000226.1:0-1522 GCA_031389245.1 Lysobacterales bacterium
GGGCCCTTGCCCAGTTGGCGGGCCTCTCCCAGCGCGATGCCCGGTTTCGCGCCGCCATACTTCGTCCACAGAATCCAGGCCCCGAAGGCCAAACCGCAGGCCAAAGCGGCGAGCGCGGGATAAGGCACTTGCAGAATCAGCATGACCAGCGCGGCCAAAAAGCAGGCCCCCATGACGGCCCATAACGCGGGATGCACGGGCCGCCGTTTTGGTTCGGCGCCCATGGTGAGCGGCCCGCCCTCGTTGTGCTGCGTGGCCAATTGCGAACCGATAATCTTGGCAATCACCACCGTCACGTTGTCGGGGCCGCCCCGCAGATTAGCCAGATCGACGAGCGCTTGCGCCGCTTCGTCGGGCTCCAAGCTCGCCAAGATGGGGCCGAGCTCGTCGTCGGTCACGGGACCCGTCAAACCATCGCTGCACAAGAGAAACGTGTCGCCCACTTCAATCGGATAAGGCCCCTCGATATCGATCTGCACCGTGGCGTGCGGACCCAGCGAGCGGGTAATGACATTCTTGGGCACTAGATTCGAGAGCACGCTTCCCTCGGGCAAGGTCTATGATCAGCCGGTGATTCAGCTCGACCTTCATACGACCGCGCTGGCGGCCGCGGGAATCGAACCCAAGCCTGAATGGAAACTCGACGGAGTGGACCTTGCTCCGTACCTCACGGGTGACAAATCCGGCCCGCCGCATGAAGCACTCTACTGGCGTTTCGGCCAGCAAATGGCGATTCGAATGGGCGACTGGAAACTGGTGCGTGCTGCCACTGCCGGGGACGGCACAAAAGGTGGCGGCCAGCGCAAAAGAGGAATCCAGGACCTCACCGGCGCTCAGCTTTACAACCTTGCAGACGACATTGGCGAATCAAACAACCTCGCTGACAAAGAGCCGGAGAAGCTAAAGCAAATTGCGGCCGCATGGACCGAATGGAACAAGAGCAACGCCGAACCGCTCTGGATTCCCGCTCCGCGCAACGCGAAGAAAAAGAAGAACTGAAGTGCAGCATCAGCCGCCACGCGCTAGCGTCCGGTTTCCTCAGTCGCTTTCGTCATGACAATTGCATTTCAATCAGCCGATGTACCGGGAAATATCAGTTCGATAACATCGGGAGTGACAGATGGATCACACTTTCAAGTGGCTGGTGGCAGCATGTCTAACTCTGGAATCGGCGACGATCGTCGCAACGCACGCACAACAGGAATCAACATCCCCGACTTGTGCGGCCGACGAAAAGAAAGAGGAGTCGATCGATTTCGAACGTGCTCGCAAGCTGAATCAGCGACGGCAGGGCGGAGAAAAACTGACTGCCGATGACGACGCCTACCTGAAGCGTGCGCTGGAGGCTCGACGGAAAGCCGCTCCAAAATCCGGCAGCCGCACGCCGCGCGAAACGACGGGGCTGAAGCCACTGACAGAAATGTCTGCGGACGAACGCTACAAGGATCAGGACGGAGGGCTGTACGGTGGCGGTGAGAACTCGCCGCCCGAAGTTCATGTCCGTTGGGCAGAACAGGAGTTG
>JANMSL010000132.1:0-2944 GCA_031389245.1 Lysobacterales bacterium
CCTGCGCGATGTCAGAAGGACATCACCGCCGAAGGAAGAAGCCGGAGCTCATAAACTCTAGGGAACCTCTGATCAAGTCACAAGAGTCGGTCGTACCGGCGAAAGCCGGTATCCAGTGTCGTTAAGATTCAATGTGTTGCACGACGCTGGATTCCGGCTCGGGCGACTGCCCGGTCTATCCTGAGCCCGTCGAAGGGCCGGAATGACAACTTAATCAGAGGTTCCCTAGTACTGGTGCGGCTTCTCAAGCATTTATGGCTGGTGATCCGCTCCAGTGCTTGTGTTTCTTATTTTATTGTGGGTATGTGCTCAACCAGCCGCCCCAGATACTCGCGAAATGCCGCCTGTTCCGCCAACGACCGCAGCGTCGCACCTTCGCTCAATCGCCCTTTGTTGACGAAGAGAAAACGGTCGCAAATTTCGTGCAGCAATTCAACGTGGTACGGCTCATTGGGATGCAGGCACACGAAGACGAGACAGCCCTGATCCTTCAGGCTGCGAAAGAAATCCAGCATGAAGCCGATGTAGCCATCCTGGGTATTGAACTGCGGCTCATCGAAGAGATGGATTGCGGTGCGGGGCGAAGCCGCGCGCTCCAGCATGAATTCGGGTGTGCGTCGCTTGAATGAACGCACCTGATAGGACTGGTGATAGTGCATCGCCAATCGCGAACGCTCGCCATATCTCACTCGATGAATGTCCTGACCCGCGCACAACACCCGGCCGGCGGTCGGCCGGTTGCTGCCGGTAATGAGTTCGAACAGCGTAGTCTTCCCGGAACCGTTTGGTCCCATGACGCCGATGATGGCCGGACCGTCCACCGCAAAATCAGCTTCGAGGGTAAAGGTCGGTTCGCGTTTGATCACGCCTCGCGTGTAGGTCTTTCTCAGGTGCTCGACTCTCAGCATGGCCGTCAAACTCCCAGCAAACGGGTTCGAAGCGATGCGTCGTCGCGCAATGAGGCGGCAGTACCTTCAAACGCCACGGCGCCGCGATCCAGCACATAGGCGCGATCAGCGACTGCCAATGCGCTTTCCTCGTTCTGCTCGACCAGCAATACGGCGACGCCTTCTTCTTTCAGCCGGCGTATGACCTTCATCACGTCCTGCACAACTTTCGGCGCCAGACCCTGACTGGGTTCATCCATCAGCACCAAACCGGGTGATCCGAGCAGCACGCGCGAAATCGCCACCATCTGCATCTCGCCACCGGACAGGTTTTCACATTCGCGCTTCATCAAATATTCCAGCGCCGAGAACACACCGAAGCACTCGCTCAAGCTCCACGCACGGAAACGTGTTTTCTTTTTTGCGATGGCGAGATTTCGCTCCACTGTCAGCGTGGGAAACACGCGGCGGTCGTCGGGCACCCAGCCTAGACCCGCGCAGGCAATCTCATGTGTCGCCGTGCGGGTGATATCGCGTCCATCAAAGCGAACACTGCCATCGCGCGGTCGGGTGAGCCCCAGTATCGAGCGCAGGGTTGTGGTCTTGCCGGCGCCGTTGGCCCCCAACAATGCCACGACTTCACCGGCCGCGACGTTAAGAGAGACGCCGAACAAGGCCTGAGTCTCACCATAGAAAGTGCGAATCCCCTCGACCGCTAGCATGAGAGTTGTCCCAGATTGGATCGTTGAACCCACGCGTTGTCGCGCAGGTCAGCCGGCGTGCCGCGCGCGATCACCTGCCCCCAATGCACCACCGAAATGCGATCGGCCAGGCGAAACAGGAAACGCATGTCGTGTTCGATAATAACTAGCGTGAGATGGCGTTTCAGTTCGGCGACCAGGTCAGCAATGCGCGCGATACCGTCGGCACCAAGCCCGGCAGTCGGTTCGTCAAGGAACAACAGCACGGGGTCAGCCGCCAATGCCACCGCAATCTCAAGCGCGCGACGGTCACCATACGAGAGACTCTTGGCGCGCACCGATTCCTTACCGGCCAATCCGACCCGCGCCAGCGTCGTTGCTGCGTGTTCATAAGCGTCGCCCGCGGTGTGGGCGTCTCGCCAGAAGCGAAATCCATGCGCACGCAGGCTGCGAGTGGCGACTGCCACATTCTCCAGCGCCGTAAAGTCATCAAACAGATTCATCGACTGGAACGACCGCGCGATGCCGCGCCGGGCAATGGCGCGCGGAGAATCGCCGGTGATGTCGTCGCCGCGCAGCGTAACCCTGCCACCGTCGGGACGATAGCGACCAGTCAGCACATTAAAACAGGTCGTCTTGCCGGCCCCGTTCGGCCCCATGATGCCGTGCACTTCGCCCTCACCCACGTCGAAGCTCACGTCCTGCAACACCAGCCTATCGCCGAATCGCTTGGCAAGCTGCCTCGCGGAAAACAGCGTGCCGCTCATGACGTGCTTTCCGATGGTTCTTGCGGTGGTCGCACGATGAGCGGCTCATCTTTTGCGCCGGCATTGCGGCGTGCGCGCCATCCCTGCCACATGCCGGCGATGCCTTCCGGCTGGAACAGCACCATCGCCATAAAGGTCAGGCCGTACCAAAGGAGCCAGGTTTCGGTGTACGCGCCTAGCAGGTCACGCGCCAGAATGAAGAACGCGGCCCCAATCAGCGGCCCCCAGAAACTCACCAGTCCGCCACCGATCAACACCATCATCACAACGAAGCCGGAATTGTGCAGGCTCATCACATTGGGATAAGCCGATTGCTGTGCCATGGCGAACAACGCGCCTGCTAACCCCGCGACGGCAGTCGAAATGACAAAGGCGAGAAATTTATACAACCAAACGTTATGGCCCACAAAGGCCGCACGGGTCTCATTCTGCTTGATGGCCTGCAGTACCCGGCCGAAAGGCGAGTAAGAGAGCCGCCAGAGGAACACGAGGACCAGCACCAGCAGAGCCAGTGTGAAGTAATAAAGGGCGTTGTTGTCTTTCAGCGGCAGTTCAAACACGCCGAAATCCATTGGGAGGCGCTTGATAT
>JANMSL010000343.1:0-4785 GCA_031389245.1 Lysobacterales bacterium
TCTGGCGCATGGCGCGCGCGGCGCAGGCGAAGAAATGTTTGCGATTTTCCAGCGCGAGTTGTTGCGCACCCATGAGCTTTAGAAAGGCTTCGTGCACTAGTCCGGTCGCACTCAGTGTTTCATCTGGCCCGAGCGAAGCCACGCGCGCAATGGCGATGCGTTTGAGGTCGACGTACAGACGGTCGAACACGGCCGCCAGATCGGGTCCGTCACGACCTGCGCCCTTGGAAAGCAGCTCAGTGATCTCCGTCATGGCCTTGACCGTGGTAGCGACTGCGCCCACTCTAACAGTGAGACTGGGTGCCGCATAACGCGTCTATTTGTCGGCGATTTTGTACAATGGCAATTTTTTCTTGACCAACTTATTCAGCAGCCGCACATAGCTGGGCAGCCCATCCTTTCCATAGGGAGGATATGCCTCGCCTTCGATCAAAGGTTGCAGATAGCGCCGGGCCGCAGTGGTAATGCCGAAGCCATCTGCGCGTATGAAATTGGCAGGCATTTTCTTTTCGTGATTGGCGATGTCGTTGAGCGCTGCGGGCTCAATCGTCCAGCGGTAGGGCGCGGATGATTTGCGCTTGATCACTGGCATCACCGCGTTCAGCCCCTGCATTGCGTAGGCGACTGCAGCTTTGCCGACAGCGTAGGCTTGTTCGGCGTCGGTCTTCGAGGCGATGTGGCGTGCAGAACGCTGCAGATAGTCGGGTAGCGCCCAATGGTATTTGTAGCCGAGTTCGCGTTTGACCAGTTCGGCTAGCATCGGCGCGACGCCGCCTAGTTGGCTGTGGCCGAACGCATCCTTGGTGCCGACCTCGGAAAGAAATTTTCCGGCCGCATTTTTCACGCCCTCGGACACGACGACGGTGCACCAGCCCACTTGGTCGACAGTAGCTTTGACCTTGGCCAGAAATTTCGCTTCGTCAAAAACCAGCTCGGGAAACAAGATGATGTGCGGCGCCTCGGTTTCCTTACGTCCGGCGAGGCCGGCAGCGGCGGCGAGCCATCCGGCGTGGCGGCCCATCACCTCCATAACGAAAACCTTGGTAGACGACTGGTGCATCGAGGCGACATCGAGACTGGCTTCGGCGATCGAGATCGCGGTGTATTTCGCTGCCGATCCGAAACCGGGACAGCAGTCGGTCACCACCAGATCGTTGTCGACGGTCTTGGGCACGCCGATGCACTGCAGTGGATAGCCGAGCTTGGCCGCAATCTGCGAGAGCTTGTTGGACGTGTCTGCCGAATCGTTGCCGCCGTTGTAAAGGAACCAACGGATGTCATGGGCGCGGAACACGTCGATCAGTCGCTGATACTGATCACGATTTTCCTCAAGTGACTTAAGTTTATAGCGGCACGACCCGAAGGCGCCGCCGGGCGTATGCCGTAGTGCCTTGATGCTTGCGATTGACTCAAGTCCCGTGTCGATCAGCTCTTCGCGCAGCGCGCCGATAATTCCGTTCTTGGCCGCGTAGACCTTGCCGATTTGTTTGCTCCTGCGCGCAGCTTCGATCACACCTGCGGCGCTGGCATTGATGACGGCGGTGACGCCCCCGGATTGTGCGTACAGCAGATTGCCTTTGGACATGGACAAGGTCTCTCACTGATCAACAACGAAGGGTAAATCCTGTTTCGCGCATCGAGCGCGCGGCCTTTCTCGTCCACTGAACTTGTGTCGACTTGACTTGCACAGACTAGGCGATCGTCGGCGTTCCGCGGTTGACATAGTGATCGGACAGCACTTTGGCAATCGCTGCGGTCAGTTTTTTTCCGGTTGGGATATGCAGGAATTCGTTGGGGCCGTGCGCGTTTGACTTTGGACCGAGCAATCCGGTGACCACGAATTGCGCCTCAGGGAATCGTTCCTGCAACATGCCCATGAACGGAATGGTGCCACCTTCGCCCATCGCGGCCGAGCTTGGCCCAAAGTACATCTTGGATGCGGTATCGATCGCGTCGGCGAGCCAGGGCTTCAGTGAGGGGGCGGCCCAACCGCCCGATGACTTCTCGATCTCGAACTCGACCTTGGCGCCGTAGGGCGGGTCTTTCTCAAGAATTTCTTTCAGCTTGTTCGAAGCGAGGATCGGGTTCAGCGTGGGTGGCAGACGGATCGACAATTTCACGCTGGTCTGCGGCCGCAGCACATTGCCGGCATTGCCCAGCTCCGGCAAACCATCGGCACCGGTCACCGAAAGCGTAGGTCGCCAGGTACGGTTGAGTACGAGCTCGGAGAGATCCTCGTCCATCGGGCGCATGCCGGTTGGCCAGGGAAATTTGTCGTAAACATGTGCGCCCAGCAACTCGGCCACTTGCCGGGCCTGCTTCTTGCGCTCGTTGGGAATCTCGACGTGCAGTACATCGGCATGAATATGGCCAGTGCCGGAGTCTTCCAGCCGGTCGAGCAGATGGCGCAATATGCGGAACGAACTTGGCACGATGCCGCTGGCATCACCCGAGTGCACGCCCTCTTCCAGCACCTTGACCTTGAGCGTGCCGCCGGCCAGTCCGCGCAACGAAGTCGTCAGCCACAGCTGGTCGTAGTTGCCGCAGCCCGAATCCAAGCACACCACCAGCGAGGGGTTGCCGATGCGCGCGGCCAGATGATTGATATAGAAAGGCAGGTCGTAGGAGCCGGATTCCTCGCAGCCTTCAATCACCACCACTACGCGTGAATGGTCAACACCGCGCTCGTGCAGTGCCATGACTGCAGTCAACGAAGCAAAGGTGGCATAGCCATCGTCGGCGCCGCCGCGACCGTACAATTTGTCGCCGGCCAACACCGGCTTCCACGGCGACAAGTCGGTGGCCCAGCCGATCATCTCGGGCTGCTTGTCCATATGCCCGTACATCAGGATGGTGTCGTCGCCCTTGCCGGGAATTTCAATGAACAGCAGCGGGGTTCTACCCTCAAGCTGTATCCGTTCGACCTGCATGCCGGTGATCGGCTGAGCGCGCACCCAGTGTTCGATCAGATCCATCGCCTCGCGCATGTAGCCGTGCTGTTCCCAGTCGGCGTCAAACATCGGCGACTTGTTGGGAATCTTGATGTACTCGCACAGCTGCGGAATGATCTGGCGCTCCCACATTTCGTCGCAAAAGGCATAGAGCTTGTCGCTGTTCATCAGGGTTCCTTTACGCAGCAGCCATAGCGCTGTTGCGGTTGATGGGTCTGGCGCAGCCGCGCTATGCCGCTGTGGCAAAGACGGTCGCAAAGCGTGAAGGCCAAGTGTAGCAAGGGACCGTTTCAACAAGGCGCCGCCGGCTGGAAGATTTCCCCCAAATGGTCAGTGCTGGGAATTTTCCTAGTACACGCCGCGCCGAATTCCGTGCCGCCTGCCGGAAATCCTCCGAAGCCCCGGGCCGACGACATGCGTAGATTGTGCAGCGTGCGGCGACGAGGTCGCTGGCACCCAATCTCAATTACCCATTCAATGATCCAAGGAGCACCACCATGAACTTTTTCAAAGCCCTGCTGATGAGCGTACTGTTTGCATTCGCTTCCGTTGCTGTAGCCGCCGGCCCGATCAACATCAACACGGCCAGTGTTGAGCAGCTCACCGAGCTCAATGGCGTCGGCGAAGCCAAGGCCAAGGCGATCGTGGCATACCGTGATGAGCACGGCGCGTTCAAGAGCCTGGATCAGCTCGCTGAGGTCAAGGGCATTGGTCTGAAGACGGTTGAGAAGAACCGCGACATGATCACGCTCGCCGGCACCAAGGCAGCTCCGGCCGCCAAGTCCTGAACCCTGCGTCATCCGACCAAGCCCGGGGTGCCGATTGCGCTCCGGGCTTTGTTTTTGTGCAAATCGGGGACACGGGTTGCCGCATTGGTCGGCAGGCAGCGCTTGCCATATTTGCGCCGCGGTGCTGGGATCGCAAATGCGGACCCGACATGTCCAAGAGCGCGCCATGCCCCTTATCCGATTTCGTGAGATTGCCGCGACACCTTGGAAGAACGGACTGGGTCTAACCTGGGAAATAGCCTTAGATACGACTCCCGTGGGCGACAATCCCTTTCGTTGGCGTCTGAGCCGTGCACGCATTACTCAAACCAGCACATTCTCTGCCTATCCCGGTGTGCGTCGATGGCTCGCGTTGGCTGCCGGTGGCGCATTGGAAATGCGTGTCGATGCGCGGCCACCCCACACCCTTGAACGGCCGGGCAACTGGATGGCTTTTGACGGTGGTGCGGGCGTTGAGTCGGTGCCGCTGGAGGGCCCGGTTGAGGACTTCAATCTGATGCTGGCCGACCCACAGCTCGACGCGGAGATTTTGCATCGGCCGCTGATCGGGACCATGGTCCTGGCACCGGAAGCGCGTGCCATCACCGTATTTCATCTGCTCGATGGCCAAGCACAATTGCAAGGTGACAAGTCTGTGCGGATCGCTCCGGCCGACACGGTTTTAATTCGCGGTGATCAGCCCGGCGCGAAAATCCAGCGTGTGGTCGGATCGGGCGAAGCGCTGATCGTGCGGATTTTTCCGCGTGCTGCGGATACAACGCAGGCTTGACGCGCGCGATTCAATCAGTGTTGGAAGCCTTTGCTCCCTCCGTGATGCTCGGGGAGGGGCCGAGGAAGGGCTAGGCGATGCACGGAGACTTTCGTGCAGCGGGATGATGTTCCCGCTGCACAAAAGCTGTGAGGCGACGCACAGCGACTTTGGTGAACGGAGCTGGATCGATTTGCTCCCTCCCCGATGTTCGGGGAGGGCCGGGGAGGGGCTAGGGGATGCAGGTCGACTTTCTTGCAGCGAAGCGCTGCAAGAAAGCCTCACGGGTCTGGAACAA
>JANMSL010000366.1:0-11925 GCA_031389245.1 Lysobacterales bacterium
GCAGCGCCGCGCTGGCCCTGTCACTGGCACCCTCCGCCACTACACATCTCCAGCTGATGTCGCTTGCCAGCACGCCAGATACTTCAATGCGCGCAAGTCGGGCGCGCCTGGCGCTACAACTCGACCAGATATCGGAGCGAGCGCGATGAAACGACCGCGCAGTCATTCCTTTGCACTCGGCGGCGCGGCGGCTGCGTTGCTGCTCGCCCCGCTGATTCATGCGCAACAGCGCATCGTGCAGTGGTCGCCGACGTCCACCACCAACGCCAACGACAATCTGCTCGCGCTTGGCTATGCCGTGCCGATTCCGGTGGATACACCCCTGCCCTTCGATGGCTTTCGCACTTACAGCGGGCTGCACACACGCCATCAGGATTTGGTCGGCACCACTGGCCTTGCGCAGGCGCATGTGGTGGGCACCACACGCGCTGGACGAAGTGTCTGGGCGTATCGACTGGGCGATGCCGACAGGACTACGGTCTGGGGTTTGCCGGAACCCGCCACGCTGACCAACGGCGGTATCCATGCGCGCGAATGGCAGTCACCCGAAGTGGTGACCGGCGTCATGGAGCTGCTGACTTCCAAAGCCAGCGACACCGGCTTCTATCGTTACCTGCTCGACAACGTCAACATCATGGTCATCCCGGTACTCAACGTAGACGGCTTTGTTCAGACCCAGCGATTCCCCCGCGACAGCTGGCTCGGTACCGACCCCGACGATCCGGGCGGTTCGCCTCGTGATGGCCGCATGCGGCGCAAGAACATGTTGAATGTCGATGAGCTGATGACCACCCAGGCCGACCATCTCAATGGCGTCGATCTCAATCGCAACAACCCGCCGTACTGGGCCACCAGCACTTCTTCGTCAAGCAACGCGCAATTGCTCATATATCATGGCGCAGCGGCACATTCCGAACCGGAGACGCAGGCGCTGATGGCAGCGACAGAACTGGGTCCGGCCAGTCAACTTCGCGTCTACACCGACGTGCATTCGTTTGGACGCGTGCTGTTCTGGTCGCGCAGCGAAAATCAGCGCCTGACCGATATCACCCAATCGTTGCTCGCAGGATTTTCCGCACACCATTCTGCGCTGCCCAACGGGCGTAATTATGTGTTTCCGCCTTCGGCCCAGTTGTCGCCATTCTTTGGCATCGGAACTACCGATGAATTGTTCACGCACAACTTCCAGGTGCCGGCGTGGACACTGGAAATAGAACCGCCTGGAGATACCCGCTATCACCGCAATGAACCGCTTTGCGGCGCCAACTATGGTGGCGTGGCAGAAAATTGCCACGACGGTTTCATCTTGCCCGATGCACAGATTCGCCGCGTGCGCGAAAACGTGTCGGAGACAATGGCCGGCGTGTTCTATCGCCAGGCGGGGCCGCCTTCGGTTACTGCCACACAAATTTTTGACCGGACCACCGGGGCTCTGGTTTTTGAATCGCAGTGGGAGGTAACGTCAGACACCACGCGCCGGCAAATTGCGCATCAGGCGCAGCCACTGCAGCTGGATCGCGACTACACTTTGTCGCATCGCTATGACAAACCAATGCGTTGGCGTTCGGGGAACGTGTTGACCCCGTATCCCGGTGTCGCGCAATCCGCGACCGAGGCGTTCGATGCCGTATTCGTGAACACGCAACCACTGACGCTGACCAGCAGCAACCGGCGTTGGTTGAATCAATCGGGTGCCGCTCCAGAGGGTTACAGCCGCTACAGCGACGACACCACATCAATTGATATCCGCTTGCCGCGCAACGCCACCAACCTTGCCGCCGTGGTCGCACAGGTCGAAGGCAATTTGCGTCATGCCGACGCCGATCTTACCGGCCAACCGCTCGACGCAAACCCCGCAACTGTGGTGCGTTGGCAACTGGGCGCCTGGGCGGGATACGAGGACATCACCGGCGCGCAGACCGACACCGGCGGTCTCGACGCCAGCGTCAGGTTGCAGATCAGCGATCAGTCGCTCGGCGATCCGTTTGTGCTGGTGCCTGGGTCCTCCTCGGCCTGGTACGACACCGCGCGCAGTGGCGAAGGGTTCGTTATCGAAATACTCTCCAACGAACTGGCCCTCGCTTACTTTTTTACCTACAACGCGCAGGGCGAACAGGACTGGTACACCATGGTTGGCCAGATTCGCGGCAACCGCGTCGTGTTTCCACAAGTGGTGCGCACTACCGGCGGCGTCTTCGGCCCCGGATTCAATCCCGCCAGCGTCACCAACAGCGTGGTCGGTTCGGCCACGTTTACCTTCGGCTCCTGCGAATCGGGCTGGATGGACTGGACCATCGACGGTGTCAAAGGCCGCATGGAATTATCGCGCCTGACGCGTCTGCTCGGACTTGGATGTGGCGCATCGAGCCCGGTCGCGGGTGCCGGTGCCGGCCTGTCCGGATCGTGGTACGACACCACGCACAGCGGCGAAGGGTATGTACTGGAAATGCTCAGCACCGGCGGCGCCATCGTCTACTGGTTCAGCTACGACCCGCAGGGCCATCGGCGCTGGTTCTTCGGCACCGGCGAATTGGTCAATGGCGATCTGGTTTTCTCCAACATGCTGACGACGCGTGGCCCGCGCTTCGGCGCGGCCTACAATCCGGCCGAGCTGATGGTCAGTCCGTGGGGATCGCTGACCCTGGACATCGACTGCAATGCCGGCCGCTCGACGTACAACAGCAGTGTCGCCGGCTTTGGCAGTGGCAGTTTGCAGCTGTCCAGACTCACCCGCATTGCCGGCCTTGACTGCGTGAACTGAGCATCTGCGGTGGTGGCATGCGTCGCCGTCGCGCGGCAGACATCGCACCCGTTCGCGATTGAGCGATTTGCAACAACAGACGCTTGCACGCCGGCGCCTGCCATTCGCTCTAGACTTGCCCCGCCCCGGACTCTGGAACGCCTGCCCCAATGAAAATGATCATGGCCATCATCAAGCCCTTCAAACTCGACGACGTGCGTGAAGCCTTGGCCGAAGTCGGCGTCGCCGGTATCACCGTAACCGAGGTCAAGGGCTTCGGACGGCAGAAGGGACACACCGAGCTGTACCGCGGCGCCGAATACGTCGTCGATTTTCTGCCCAAGATCAAAATCGAAGCCGCCGTCGACGACACCCTGGTCGATCGCGCCGTCGAATCCATCATGAACGCCGCAAACAGCGGCAAGATCGGCGACGGCAAGATTTTCGTCTACGACCTGCAACGCGTAGTGCGCATTCGTACCGGTGAACTGGACAACGATGCGCTTTGATTGACGATCAAGCGTTGCACGCCCCATTTGGCGCGCTTAGGGAACCTCTGAACAAGTTCGGAGCCGAGATAGCCCCCTGAGTCAGGGGGCGAAAAGCCGCAGGTTTTTCAGGGTGTGGCAAACGATAAGCTGTGCAGCGAAGACGAAGTAGTGACCTATTCAGACCTTCCTTAGTGGTTCGTATTTGGGAACAGAAATGGACGAGCGGAGCGCAAGCATCTAGTTTCCGCCTTGCCTCTGAGAAATTCACAGCCGCAGCGAGCACAGCCATTGCAAATTCACTGTGATGGCTCAAACGACAATTCTCGTTGTACTTTTTTCGTCATTCGACTTGCGTCGCAGGAAGCATACCCAATGATCTCACTAAAAATTCGATCGTCCGTCATAATTATTCTCTCGCTGTTGTTCGTGCGCTCCGTACAAGCGTCCACCTATAACGTGACCGCATCTCAACAACCTTCGACCACTCATACTCTTCTCTCGTTGAGCGGTGAAATGTCTTACTGTGACCCCCATCTCGGCGGTTTTGGAGGCACTCCCATCGCTACGATCTCGGGCAACAACATTCAAGTAATGTCCACTATTTTTGCAGGGTCGTGCCAAGCGCCGCCTGTCGGCTTTGTGCCTCCTCCGCCAACGCCATATAGGGTCTCAACTGATATCGGAATGTTACCTAACGGTATATATAGTGTCACTTGGATTCTAAATAATGTTGATTTCCCAGGGAACCCCAGAAACTACACGGCATTAATCTCGGTTGTCAATGGCCCTGCGCCGGCGGCTCGTGGTATAAATACCCTCTCGAGTGAGGGACTCACAATTCTTCTGCTCACGCTTTGTCTGGCTTCGTGGTGGAAGAACGAGCGATAGTGAACTACAAGGCACTTATACCTTCACAAATTGAGTGAGCATTTGACTCACCAAACATTGTGCGAACTGGTGACGCTACCTTGGAAGTTGGATTGTTGAAAGTCGCTCTGTGCGTAGACGTCCACGGCGAGGTGCTTCGCAAAGTCGAACCGTCAGACATCGGGCATTCGGCTGATTTCTGGCACGCCTCAGCCGAGCGCGTCAACGAGAACGCGTGCGAAACGTGCTGCCACGTCTTCGAGCACAGGCTAATTTCCAGCTAGCCCACTACCTAGGGTCATCGGCATTCGCAAATTGTGCCAAATCCCTATAGCCTCCGCGTTTTGGCTTTGGGGGCTGGGCAATGGCGAGTCATATCAGAGTAACGGCTGTGGTGGCAGCCGTATCGGTGCTGTTGAGTGCCTGCGCGTCGATGAATTTGAACGCGCCTTCGACAGTAACGGAAGTACCGCAATGGACTCCGTCACCAGGGGAAGTGCGCGCGTTGCAGCTGTCCTATCCGACCGGCCGGTTCGAACCGGCCTGGATGGTTGAATCGGCGATCGAAGCGCACGCCATAGCGGCGGCATTGCCAACTGGCGTCGATACCTCGATCAACCGGTTCAGCCAGAGTCCGCTGGCACTCGATCCGTTGGTCTTCACCGCGCTCGGACCGATGCCTCTGAACGCAGGTAGCGAGGCTGCATCGGGCCGCACCAATGTCATTGTCGTTGACCCTGTAGACACCACCGTGGCCTACGCCGGCTCCGATGGCGGTGGCGTCTGGAAAACCACGAATTGCTGCACGGCGGCAACCACCTGGACAGTGGTTACCGATTTTCCCGAGATCGCCAGCATGGCAATCGGCGACATCACGCTCGACCCGAACAACCACAACACGTTGTATGCCGGCACCGGCGACTTGCGGTTTGGCTCGTGGTCGTTTGGCGCGGCTGGGCTGCTCAAGAGCACCGACCAGGGCGCAAACTGGCAGGTATTGGGTGCTGATGTATTCAATCCTTTCTATGGTCCGTCCGCCGGAGGCTTCCCGCAGTACCAGGCAATCGGCAAAGTCGTGGTCGATCCCAACGACAGCAACAAAGTGATTGTCGGCACCAAGACCGGCATCTTTTTTTCCTATGATGCGGGCAGCAACTGGACCGGTCCCTGCCTGACCAACGCCCACCTTTCACAACGCCAGGACACCACCGGGCTAATCGCCGTCAACGATGCCAGCAGCACTCGCCTGTACGCCGCCATCGGTACGCGCGGTGGGCCGACCCCGGTGCAACCGAATCTCGACCAGACCGGCGCCAACGGCATCTACAGCGCGACCGTACCCGCATCGGGCTGCCCCGCAGCATGGACCTTGCTCAACACAGGGTGGCCAGCGGGCCTGGGCAACGGCACGCCTGGCGCAACCAACATCGGGCGCATTGAACTGGCGATTGCACCGACCAATTCGCAGGTGCTGTACGCGATGGCGGGCAGTAGCGTCACGCTCGGCGACGGCGTTGTCGGCGTCTGGAAAACCAGCAACGGTGGAACCACCTGGACGCAGGTAGCGACATCAGGCACGGTCAGCAGCGCCGGCTGTCCCAATGCCACAGCGGGCGGTGGCCAAATGTGGTACGACGCCGGCTTGACGGTGAGCCCGACCAACGAAAACGTCGTGATCATGAGTGCCGTCGACATGTTCCGCTCCACCAATGGGGGTACGAATTTCTCGGACGTCACCTGCGGCTACGGCAGTGGCAATGTCCACGTCGATCACCACGCGCGCGCTTACGTCGGCAATGATCCCGACAAACTTCTGCTCGGCAGCGACGGCGGTGTTTGGCTGAGCCTCAACGCAACCGCGGCCAGCCCAACCTTTGTGCCGTTGAACAACAGCATCAACACGATCGAGTTTTATTCCGGAGACATCACTGCCAACTTCGCAACGTCGGCCAGTCCCGGTGCCAGCGGCGGTGCACAGGACAATGGATCGAATGTGCGGCTGTGGACGGGCAACCCGGGTGCAACCGACTGGACCACACGGCTCGGCGGCGACGGCATCTACACGCGGATTGAACCGGTGCTCGGACAACGTTGGTACTACTCCAGCCAAAACGGCAGTGTGAGCCGGTCAAACACTGCTGCCGGCGGAGCCGCTGCCACCGTCACTGGCACCGGCAACTGGGGCGGCGATGTGCGCAGCTTCGTGATGCCCTTTGAGATTTACCGTTACGGGGTACTTGACGCTCCCGGTAGCGGCTGCACCACCGCCAGCGGATGCACCCGCTTGATCGCGGGCACGCAACGCGTCTGGGAGACGGTCAATGGTGCCACCTCGTCCGCCGGCTGGTATGCGAATAGTCCAAACCTGACCAAGGGCACCTTGGCTGCTCGCTCATTCATTCAGCAATTGGCGTACGCGGTATCCACCCCGACGCAGGCGATCGTCGGCACCAGTGACGGCAACGTCTGGATGGGACGCGGCTTGGGCGCAGGCAGCGCAGACACGGCGACCTGGGTCAACGTAACCGGCGCCAATGCAACCTTACCCAATCGCCCGATCATGGATGTGGTCACCGATCCGGCCAACCCATTGATCGGCTACGCCAGCATCGGCGGCTTCAACCAGAACACGCCGACAACGCCCGGCCATGTGTACCGTGTGGAATGCACGAGCAACTGTGCCAGTTTCACCTGGTCCGACAAAACCGGCAATCTGCCGAATATCCCGGCCAACAGCATCGTTACCAATCCACACTTTCCTGCACAGGTTTTTGTCGGTACCGATTGGGGCCTGTACTTCACCGACGACATCAATGTGGCGAGCCCGGTGTGGCAGCGCCACGAAGGGCTTCCGCACGTGATGGTGTGGGATATGGCGATCGATCGCGGCTTCACCACCTTGGCGGTTTTCACGCGTTCGCGCGGGGCCTGGGCCTGGCCACTGCCGTCAGTGACACCGCTTCCGCCGTTCCTGTTTGCCGACGGATTCGAGTAAGCGCTGACGCGCAAATCCTGTTGCGTCAGACCAGCCCGCTGCGATGCGCCAACATCGCAGCCTGGGTGCGGTCACTGACGTTGAGTTTGTCGAAAATGGCGCTGACGTAACCCTTTACAGTGCCTTCGGTCAGGTCCAGTGCGCGGCCGATTTCCTTGTTGCTCTTGCCTTCGGCGATCAGCGCAAGCACATCGCGTTCGCGATCGGTGAGCTTGCCGAGTGGGCCTTTGCCGACCGATTCGTCGAGTGCGGTCTGGGCATCGATATGCAAATAGGTGCGGCCGCTCATCACGCTATGGATGGCGCGTCGGATTTCCTCGCGGTGTGCGTCCTTGAGCAGATAGCCATCGGCACCGGCATCGAGCAGGGCGCGCACCAGCCGGCCTTCAGCGAAGCTGGTGAACATCAGAATGCGCATCGACGGCAGCAACGCCCGCGCCTGCCGGACCAAATCGGCTACCGGCACACCGGGCATTTTCAGATCGGTCATCATCAGGTCGGGCGCAACCCGCGGTAGCATTTCCAGTGCCTGATCACCGTTGGGTGCTTCGCCGACCACCGACATGTCGTCAAAGTCTTCCAGCAGCGCGCGCATCCCCTCGCGCACTACCGCATGATCGTCCACCAGCAAGATACGGATCGAGACTGTCATCGTCGCTGCTCAGTTGGTGAAGGCTTCCCGAACAATGGTTTCGACCCAGCGCGCATACATTGCGGCACTGGGGTGCAGGCCATCAGGCGCCAGCATGTCGGTATCGCCGCCGCGCTCGCGCGACGTGGGGGTGATGTCGATGAAGCGCACGCCGTTCTTGTGGCACACGTCGCGGGCTTCGGCGTTGAACGCGTCAATCTGCTTGCCAATGGTCTTGGCACCACGCTTGTCCGAGCGCGCGAACGGCGTGACGCCCCAATCAGGGATCGACAGCACCAGCACCTGCGATTTGTCGCGGCCGGCGAGCGCGATCGCGTGCTGCAACAACTTGCCGAACTCGCTGCGATAACGACGCATGTCGCCACCGCGATACTGATTGTTGACGCCAATCAACAGGCTGACCAGATCGAAGGGTGGCTTGGGCTTGGCGAGGTCGATGGCATCCTGCAGTTCGTTGGTGGTCCAGCCGGTGCGCGCAATAATCTCGGGCGCGGCGAAGTCGCTACCGTGCTCGCGCAGCGCAGCCACCAGCTGCACCGGGAAGCGTCCGCTTTCAGCCACCGACTCGCCAATCGTGTAGGAATCTCCCAAGGCAAGGTAGCGCTTGGGCGCTGCGGTAACCGTCGTCATGCACATCCCCAGCAGAAGAATCAGTAGCCGCATGGTGATGGCTCCGTCGGCGGCCCGCAAGAAGGGGTGGATGAGCAGTCGTCCGCGCACAGCGCGAACCCACGACAACAATGATCAAGTACCGTCCGCGCACAGCACGGACCCACGACAACTATGATCAGGTCACCGTCGGCGCGCAGCGCGGACTCACAACCGCAATGATCAGGCAACCGCGCGATGTGCGGCGTGCGAGGCACGGTCAAGCGCGCGCTCCATGCGCACGAAGACTTCGTCCATGACCTCCGCCTGCGGCAACAAGGTGAGCCGCAAGTGCGTCCGATAGGGAACGTTGAAACTACTGCCCGGAACCAGCAGTACCTGCTCCTGTTCAAGCAGATCGAGCGCGAATTGATGATCGTCAAAACCCGGCAGCAACGTGGTGTCGACGCGCGGAAATGCGTACAGCGCGCCATCGGGCGCGACCAGATCCATGAACTGACTGCGCGCAACGCCGTCAATGACCGCCTGGCGCGTGCGCTCGAGGCGGCCGCCGGCACTGGTCAATCCGGCAATCGTATTGGGTCCGTACAGCGCCGGCTCGATCGCCCACTGTGCGGTGACGTTGCTGCACAGTCGCAATGCCGCCAACAGATCCAATGCATGCCGGTATTCCTGCGCACGCTTGAGATATCCAGAAAGGCTCATCCAGCCGACGTGCCAGCCGCAGGCGCGGTGCACCTTGGACAAACCAGAGAAAGTGATGCACAGGGTTTCGGTGGCGAGCGCGGCGATCGGTGTGTACAGCGCCTCACCATAGAGAATGCCGTCGTAGATCTCGTCGGCCATCAGCACCAGCCGATGCCGCGCAGCGATGTCGGCAAGCTTTTGCAACAACTCGCGCGAGTACACCGCGCCGGTCGGATTGTTCGGATTGATTACTACCAAGGCACGCGTACGCGGCGTGATGCGCGCTTCGATCTCGTCGGGATCGGGCGCAAACCCATTTTCGGAGCGGCACGGGTAATGTTGCACTACACCACCGTTGAGAATCACGCTGGCGGTCCACAGTGGATAATCCGGCGAGGGCACCAGTACTTCGTCGCCTGGATTGAGCAGGCCGCGCAACGCCAGATCGATCAGCTCGCTGACACCATTGCCGATGAACACCGTATCCGGCGAGGCGTTGGGTGCCGCGCGCGCGATCTCGCGCATTGCAATCGCCTCGCGTGCGGCAGCCAGGCCTTGCTGATGGCAATACGGATCGCTGCGCTGCAAATTGTTTTCTATAGCGGCGCGCAGATGGGCCGGCGCTTCAAAGTCGAATAGTCCCGGGTTGCCGATGTTGAGTTTGACGATGCTCTGGCCCTGCTGCTCCAGCTCCAGCGCGCGCCGCGCGAGTTCACCGCGTATTTCATAACGCACCTCGTTTAGCCGCGTGGCGGCGCTGATCTGTCGGTGCGGAACGGCTGAGTTGGACATGGACGGGCTTGGGTTCAGTGGCTACTTGTGGCCCGATGCTAATGGCCGTAGTGCCGAGTTGCCAATCCAGAAATAGAGCGCCAGCGCTTTGCCACGGTTTCGCCCCACCGCGCCTGCCCTTGTGCAGCCTGGTTCAGCGTCGGCGCAGGTGGCAACTGTCACCGTGGCGGATGACGTCTGTGTCTGATGGCAGGGGTACGAAACCTTCACGCTACTCACCGCATCCAAGAGTGTGTAGGAGCGCACCACAACTCCCTGGATGGAGGAGATGCGAGTCCAAGGATGTTCGAAGGCAGGAAACGCAGGAGCAATTCCTTGGGCCGCGCTGGGAACGGCGGCCCGAGGGCGCGATCAGCATCATTGCGCAGTGCTCGCGCCCAGGTGCGCTGCTACGGGGATAAAAGAGGTGACTTCCAGCATATTGTCGATATCTGATTCGGTGTTATAGTTACCTACAACACCACGCAGCAAACCCAAAGGAGAGTGTCATGGAAGTGTTTGAGAAAGTCTTGTTCAGTGCCCTGATGGACGTGATGGATAAGGTATGGACCGACATGGATGCTGACAACAGCGCCGAATCGCGTGCCAACGTCGTCGAAAACGAGCAGATCTAATCAAAATGAACCCGCTACGCAACACCTTGTTGATTGTGCTTCCACTCGTGCTCAGTTGCGCGCTGCTGAACGGCTGCGGCCGGTCAGATGCCTCGGCCAAGAGCGCCAAGTCTGAACAAGGCGAGGCCGAACCGAAGTCTGCCGTTCAGGTGCAGTCGGTCGAGCAGGGCGAATTGGTGCGCGTGCTGACCGGCACCGCCACCCTGGAAGCCCGCCGCTCGGCGACTCTGGTGTCGGAAACCGGCGGTGAAGTGCTCAGTCTGCTGGTTGAAGAAGGCGACCGCGTAAAACAAGGGCAGGTACTGGCTCGACTGGACGCCCGGCGCGCCCGTCTCAGCATGGCACAGCAAGCCGCAACCGAGCGCCGCCTGGCGCATGAAGACGAGCGCCATGCGCTGCTGCTGGCGCGCAAGATGGTCAGTGCCGAAGCGGTGGAACGCACGCGCTTTGATCATGCCGCGCAATCAGCGCAGATGGATCTGGCCCGACTCGAAGTAAGCCGCACCGAAATCCGTGCGCCGTTTTCTGGCGTGATTACACGCCGACACATCAAACCCGGCCAGATGCTGACGACCAGCACGCCGGCGTTCGATATTGCCGATTTCTCCGAACTGGAAGCGCGTTTGTCGATTCCCGAAGCCGCACTTGCCGATGTCGCAGTGGGTCAGGCTGCCGACGTCAGCGCCGATGCGTTTCCTGGACGTAACTTCGGTGCCCGTGTCAATCGCATCGCCGCTGTTGTCGATGGTCGGAGCGGCACCGCGCCGGTGACGCTGGATGTTGCCGAAACCGGAACGCCGTTGCGTCCAGGCCAGTTAGTACGCGTAACGATAACGCTGGAGCGCATCCCGAATGCCCTCTTGCTGCCCCGCGCCGCCGTACTCAGCGACAGCAAGGCGCCGGCGGTGTACGTGGTCGAGAACGGCATCGCGCATCGTCGCGTTGTGCAACTTGGTGGCGTGCAGGGCGATCTGGTGCAGGTGTTGGCTGGACTGGATGTCGGCAGCGAAGTCGTAGTGATCGGACAGGGCCAGCTCAGCGACACGGATGCGGTTGAAATCGTGCACGGCCTCGACGACGAGAAGCGCGTCGCCGCGGCGCCGTAACTGCAAAGATTTCCACGACAACTCTTTCCCCAAACGGACACAAGGATGTGTCCGTTCTTTTATCGTTTCCGCTGGATGGACGTTGTTTCTGTTTTGATGCGGTTACCCAAGGTGACAGCGCTTGCGACGGGCTCGCCCCGACACCTGATGTCCGCGCCTACAACATTCCCGGCACCCTTGGCAGCTGATCCTGCAGGAAGTGCACCAGCATGCGCACCTTGGACGGCAGAAAACGCGAAGACGGATAGACGGCATGTAGTTCTGCTGCTTCCAGCTCGAACTCGGGTAGGACGTGCAGCAGATTTCCCGCAGCCAGATCGGCGTGCACCAGGGCCATTGGCACTGCAGCAATTCCCTGCCCGGCCATCAGCA
>JANMSL010000383.1:0-1665 GCA_031389245.1 Lysobacterales bacterium
GCAGCGTGTCGTCAGCGGCGCGAACACGCGCTATGCCACGTTCCTGAACAGCCGCTCGCTGCCGCTGCTGAACGACGCGGTCAAGGCCAGCCTGATCGATGTGCAGCAGCAGTTCGCCGGATTTGTCGAAGGTGGCATCACGCGCGGTTCCGATCGCGCCGAGCAGGCCATCGACCGGCTGGCCGGTGGCGTCAACAACGGCATCCGGCGTTTTGCCGCGACCGTTGAGCGCGTTGTGAGCGCGTTCGACACCACCGCCATCACGACCGTCGGCAGCCTGAGCATGCCGGCCGCACAGGTCTCGCTCGAGATCGCGAACCGCGCCGTCGAAGGCACGAAGCGTGTGTCGGCCCTCGTCATCGGCGCCGATGCGGAAGTGGTTGAAGGGGCCGCCAGCGCCAAGCGTGCGGTCAAGAGGGTTGTGCGTCGCACCTAGACCATGCACCGCAACCCGCAGGAGACAGGCATCAACACCACCCGCACAACTGCCCCACGCATCGCCGCACCGTCGCGACTACTGCAACTGCTCGAGCTGCGCGCGTCGTGGGAGCTCGCCGCCGGCGTTGTGGCGCTGCCTTGGCTGCGCCTCGCACCGCGTGGCGACGGGCACCCGGTGCTGGTTCTGCCGGGTCTGGTCGCGAGTGATCGTTCGACACGCCCGCTGCGCAACTTCCTGGCGGGCCGCGGCTACGAGGTCCACGGCTGGGGACTCGGCCGCAACTACGGCCCGCGCCCGAACGTCGAAGACGCGATGCTCGCGACCGTCGACCGGCTGCAGGCAAAGAGCGGCCGCAAGGTGAGCCTCATCGGCCACAGCCTGGGCGGCGCTTACGCGCGTCTGCTGGCGGCGCAGCGACCGGACGCGGTGCGCAGCGTCATCACGCTGGGCAGCCCGATCGCCGGCCATCCGCGCTCCAGCAATGCCTGGCGCATCTACGAATTCACGAGTGGCAAGAGCTCACTTGATGCGCGCCGCTGGCAGCAGGTTACGCAAGCACCGCGGGTGCCCACGACCGCGATCTACAGCCGCAGCGACGGGGTCGTCGCATGGCAGAACAGTGTCGAGCGCAGCGGCCCGCACACCGAAAGCATCGAGGTCTTCAGCAGCCACGTGGGCATGGCCGTGCACCCGGCCGTGCTCTATGCGCTGGCCGACCGCCTGGCGCAGCCCGAAGGACGATGGCAGCCGTTCGAGCGGCGCGGCTGGCGCGCTGCGGTCTTCCCGCGCCCCAACTCGCCGAAGTGATCCGCCGGCGTCCAAAGCGTGTGTAGAGGCTTGGATACTCGCTCGCCAGGCCTGGGTCGGCCGCGACGACCTGGCCGTCGATCTCGGGCGGCGACCCTGGTGGTGTTCGGCAACGACCTGACGCTGGACGTGCTGAACGCACCCGACGAGATCCAGCCGCTGGCCGTGTTCGCGGTGGATTGAGTACCGACCACGACGCCCGACGCCTGCGCCAGCTATCAACGCCGGCCATCACCGCCAGCCTTCACCGCCCGGTGGCGCCTCCGGGCACCGGGAATGCCTGCGTCGGTACCGGGGCGACGGCGGGCGCAGGCGCAATGCCCGCGTCGCCGGGGCCGGGGTCCACGGTGAGGTAGCGTTGCAGCAGGTTGAAGAAGCGGTCGTAGAACGGCCCCGAGGTGATGGTTTCGCTTGCCACC
>JANMSL010000441.1:0-5965 GCA_031389245.1 Lysobacterales bacterium
GGTCGGCGCGGTCGTCCTGTTTGGCGAACGTGCTGGCTGGCGTTCGGGTGCTGGCACGGTGATGGTGCTGGCCGGCTTGTTGCTGATCATGTCGGACCGAAGTTGATGCAAGGCCAGCACGTGCCCGGGGCCGGCGTGCGCGAAGCGCAGGTTGGTACTCCTGTGAAGACACCATCGCCAAGCGCGGTTCGGATGCCATGAAACTGTTCGTTACTGGCGGTGCCGGGTACATCGGTGCACATTTTTGCAAGCTTGCAGCTGCCGCCGGCCATGATCTCACCGTATTCGACAATCTACTCGGTGGCTATCGCGATGCGGTGCGCTGGGGCGACCTGATCGTCGGTGATCTGCTCGATGCTGATGCGCTGGATCGAGCCTTCCGGGAAAAGTCGTTCGATGCGGTCGTCCACTTCGCATCATTGATCGCGGTCGGCGAATCGGTCGCCAATCCATTGCTTTATTACCGCAACAATGTCGGCGGCAGCATCAACCTGCTGGCCGCGATTCAGCGTGCGGAGATCGCCCGCGTGGTGTTTTCGTCGACGGCCGCGGTGTACGGCAACCCGCTCGCGCTGGCAGCGATCGCAGAGACGCACCCGCTGATGCCGATCAATCCTTACGGTCGAGGCAAGCACCTGGTTGAGCAATTGCTCGCCGACGCCGCCAAGGGCGATGCCATGCGCAGTGTCAGTCTGCGCTATTTCAATGCCGCGGGAGCGGACCCTTCTGGCCTGATCGGCGAGGCCCATGAGCCGGAGACGCACCTGATCCCGAACGCGATTGCGGCAGCGCAGTCTGGCCGACCACTGGCGATATTCGGCGATGACTATCCAACCGCAGACGGCAGTTGCGTGCGCGACTATGTTCACGTCAACGACTTGGCCTCAGCGCATCTGGCCGCACTCGCCTATCTTGATTCCAACGCCGGCGCACATGCGTTCAACCTCGGCAATGGTTCTGGATTTTCAGTGCTGGACGTGATCCGCTCGGTCGAGCGCGTTTGCAACGTCAAGGTGCAACGCAACGTTGCACCACGCCGCGACGGCGATCCGGCCATGCTGGTTGCCGATGCATCAGCGGCGCAGCGGGCGCTTGGCTGGCGGCCGCAGTGGTCGGACATCGAGGCAATCATCGACAGCGCGCGTCGTTGGCAAGCCACGCCGGCCTACGGACGCGTCCACGCGTCAGGCTAGCCAGCCGCATTGAACGAACATGAGTTCGAATAGCTGACCGGTTGGATCAACGCTTTGCGGCTCACACAGCCGCCGCGAGCCCGCCGCCACAAAAAAACGAGCCGGTGTGATGACTGTTCGCCCCGAATGTCGCAAACGCACGCCATTTCTCGCCTTCCAGGATGCCCGCCCCGGCCGCGAGTTTGCGTGGAACATCGCGTTTCGTGACCGGGTCAGGCGCAGCGGCACCCAATTGAGAACTGTGAATGGCATGAACACCACCGCTGAAGCCATCAAGCAACTGCTTTGCGTTCCGGCCGAAGACTGGAGTGATTGGCTTGCCGAGCGCGGCTTTTCGGAGCGCGAGCGGCAGTTCATCGCCGAACTTCTGCTCGCCGCTCCGCCACCGCCGCTCACTACTGACGGTAGGAGACAGCGGCTTGCCGACGTTACCCAAAAGCTGTTGTCCGTAGCGTGAAGTGCAGGGCCAGATGAAAGCGCTCTGCGTCAAGCAATTTCAAGTCTGCGCCGCGACAGCAATATTCCCTCAGCAGAGATTCCTTCATGAAAATGCGTCGCACCTTCGGTTTCTGCATTCTTGCCTTCGCGCTGACGACGTCTTCGGTCGGCAACGCAGTCAATCTGAACATTCCCGCCACGCATCCGCGTCTGTGGTTCGGCAACCCGGCGCGACTGCAGCAGGCGCGCGACTATTTCGCCACCATAGCGTTTACCCCCGCTGGCGATGACATCAATTACGAGCGGGCCCTGCGTGGTCTGCTGATCAACAACGCTGCAGATTGCGGGCTCGCCGCTGACTTTTTCCTTGCCTGGGAGGCGAGCGCCGGACCCGGCGGATTTCGCGACGATACGCGTCAATCCGGCGAGGACTTGCTGCTGATGTTTGACTGGTGTCACGCCAGTTTCAGTGCGGGGGAAATTGCCACGCTGGTCACGCGTTGGAATGGCTACATGGACCGCGAAATGGCCGACGACCTGGGCAATCAAGGCGACGAGGCAAACAACTACTGGTCGGGCCGTACGCGCAACATGTTGATGTGGGGCATCGCCAGCTTTGGCGAAAACCCACGCGCGCAGGAGTTCATCGATCAAGCGCTGGATACGCGCATGGGCGTCTGGTTTCCCACTTGGTATCAGGGTTTCGGGCAGGGCGGAGTGTTTCCCGAAGGCGGCGACTACGGTGTCGTGAGTCTGTCGTATCCACTGATCCCGTTCGTGTCGGCAGCCGATTACGGATACGACCCTTACCTGCAAGCAGCGTATTTTCGCGAAGCGATCTACGCGCTGATCTACGGCAGCACGCCGGGACCATCAACGATCAGCGGCCTGCCTGCCGGTGGCGTAAGCTTTTTCCCGTTCAACGATGATGAACACTTCTACGAAAATGGCGCGATCAATACCCGCAACTATCTCGGAGATTTTGCCCGCTATTTTGGCGCGCGCGATGCGGCCAGTGGCAACGCGCGCCATGCGCGGGCATGGTTGACGATGTCGAATGCAGGTCGGCGCTGGTTGTTCGATGCGCTCGGCGGTAGCGGAAACGTTGCCGATCTCAGCGACTTGCCACTCGACTACTACGCACCTGGTGCCCAGGTGTTTGACATGCGCACCGGCCATAACGCCAATGCCATGCAAGTGCATCTGCAACTCGGTACCCCCGGTGGCACATTGCATCGACACTGGGATGCAGGAAGTTTTCAGGTGTGGCGCAAAGGGCGTTGGCTGACACGTGAAAGCACCGGCTATTCGGATCGCCTGGTCGCGTACGGCCAGCCCAGCGGTAGTTCGAACACGATCGATTCCTCCGAAGCTCCGGCTCAAAACGTACTGTTGTTCGAAGGCGCAACCACCGGTATCTGGATCGGTTCCGGCCCCCAATCGATACCGCCGCAGGGCAACCCCGATCCTGACCAACCCAGGCGCCTGCCGGAAGTCAAACGGTTGCAACATGCGCCGCAGTTCGCCTATGTCGCAACAGACTATTCCGAGGCGTATCGCAACGGTCTGGATACGCGAGCAGATTGGCCCTACGCCGACGATGCCTGGCGCGAATTCCTGTTCATCCGTCCGTTGCAGGCGCTGGTCATTCTCGACCGGACCCGGGGTTCGTCTGATTCGCAGCGCCCGTTTTACTTGAGCGCAAACTGGCTGTGGCAGGGCCCGCATGTAACCGGTGCCCAGGTACGCCGATCGTTCATCATGCACTTTGAGACAGCGCCAATCGCCACTGGTAATCGCCTCGCCGCCAGCATTGGCACGCAAACCAGCGAGTTGATCACGATGCTGCCAACGAACCCGGTGTTCCGCGTGATCAACGAAGACGTTCCTGGCGATGAACAATCCGGCCAGCATCGGCTTGAACTTGACTCGATTGGCACTGCCGACAGTTACTTCTTGAACGTGGTCACCGGCTACGACAGCGGCGAACCGGCCATGGTTGCAGCGTTGGTCGACAATGGCTCTAGCTGGACTTTGACTCTGACCCATCCGGTACGCGGCAGCGCCAGCATCGTCTTCAACAAGGGCATGAATTCCGTCGGCGGAAGTGTGCGCATTGGCGATGGGGCAATCGAGCCCTTACGCGAAACCGTGCAAGGCATCAGCGTCACTGCGAGCGGGCCGGTCTGGGAAGTGGAGTACCTGTTTCGCGATGGTTTTGAGTAAGATGGTTTTCAGCAAGCATGAGCATCACCACGTGCTTCACGATTTTGGCAGGATCAAACTCACCTGCAAACCACCGTCATCGCGATTGCTCAAGGTGATAGTGCCGCCGTGCGCTTCGATGATTTCGCGCGCGAGGGCCAGCCCCAGTCCGGTGCCCGCGCGCTTGGTAGAGTAAAACGGTACCAGGGCATTGGCCAACACCGTGGCGCTCATGCCGGGGCCGCGGTCACGCACGCTGATGCGCACAGCATTGCGCAATGATTCAACTTGCAAGGACACCTCGGATTCTGCAGAGCCCGACTCGTGTGCGTTCTTCAACAGGTTGATCAGCGCCTGCTCCATTTGCGCAGGATCAAATCGCGATGCTTCATCGCGCGTGCTGCCTTGGGCGATACCGCCTTCAACGCGAAACGTCATCTGCGATGCGATGCGCTGAACAAACTCATTCCATTGCACTGATTCCAGCCTGGGTGTGGGTAGCTTGGCAAATCGCGCGTAGCCCTGAATGAAGCCTTCGAGGTGACGTGCGCGTTCCTCGATCGTTTCGAAAATCGACTCAAGGCGATCGGTTTGCCCGCGCCTGAGCAGCTCTGCGCCGGAGTGAGCAAGTGACGCCACGGGCGCCAGCGAATTGTTGAGCTCGTGGCTGATGACGCGGATGACCTTCTTCCAGGTCTGTACCTCTTGCCGGCGCAATTCCTGAGTGAATCGACGCAGCATCAACAGGTCGTGTTGACGCCCATTGAGCAGAAAGCTACGCCGCGCCAGATGATAGATCTCCTCCTGCTCGCCCTCGCCGATCGAAAACAGCCCGTCGCCGCCGCGATCGAGCGCTTCGCGCAGTGCCGGGTCGTTGAGCTCCAGCAACTCGGCGATGCGCAGGCCGTGCAACGGTCGACCTTCATTCAACAATTTGCGCGCAGTCAGATTGGCGTACACCACGATCTCGGCATTGGCCAGCAACAACATCGCCACCGGTGTGTTCTGCACCATGGTATCAAGCAACAATTCGCGCTGAACCAGACCAAGACGCTGGTCGCGCAACACCTGACCGAGCTCGTTGTGCGCTGCCACCAGATCTGCCAGCTCATCGCTTCGCGGCCAGCGCAGGCCAAAGCTGAAATCGCCATCGCGGAAACTGTGCACCGTACCTGCAAGCGCGCGAAACATCGAAAGGTGATCGTGCAGCACTCGCCTGCCCCACCCAAGCGCCAGTATCAACCCGGCCAACAGCGTGACCACAACGACAATCGGACTACTGTCAATCCAGCGCGGCAGGATCACCATCAACGCCACCGAGACACAGGCCACCAGAAACACCAACCCGGCGACTCTTCCGGCAAGCGATACACGCGAGAACCAGGAGCCCGTCACGGCGCGCGACCGATCCCGAGACGTTCCATGCGGCGATAGAGCGCCTGTCGCGACAGTCCGAGTTCGGCCGCCGCTTGGGCGACAACGCCTTGCGCACTGGTCAACGCTGCTTCAATCGCATCACGATCCGGCTCGGCGCGGTCGAATCCGTTGCCTTGCGCCACTGCAACCGGCGCTGGGTTGAGGCCGAGATCGGAGGCATGCAGCTCATCGCCAGGTGCCAGCAGACGTGCCCGGCTGATCGCGTTTTTGAGCTCACGCACATTGCCTGGCCAGTGGTGGCGAAGAAGCGCGGCACGCGCATCGTCGGCTAGGCGTTTGTCGCCTCCAAGAAAATGCTCGGCCAAGGGCAATATGTCGGCACTGCGTTCAGCCAACGGCGGCAAGACGATCTCGATCAAGTTCAATCGATAATAGAGATCTTCACGGAACCTGCCCTGTCGAATCATTGTGCGCAGGTCAGCATTGGTGGCGCTGATCACGCGCACCTTTACCTCGCGCTCGCGGTTGGCGCCGAGCCGGGTGAAGCGACCAGTTTCCAGCACGCGAAGCAACTTCATCTGCCCGGCAAGCGGCAAGTTTCCGATCTCATCCAGAAACAACGTGCCGCCGTCGGCCGCTTCAAATTTTCCCTCGCGTGCTCTGTTGGCGCCGGTATAGGCACCGGCTTCGGCACCGAAAAGCTCGGCCTCGATCAGCTCGCTCGGCAAGGCACCGCAATTGACAGTGATGAA
>JANMSL010000450.1:0-11662 GCA_031389245.1 Lysobacterales bacterium
GCTGCTGCTCGGTCTGGCCAAATTATGGGTCGGCATTCTGCGCGACCGCCCGATTGGTTTCCTGGTCGTGCTTTGCGTTGTAATGGTGATCATCACCATGGTGTTTGCGCTGCGTGTAGCCACGAGATCGCTAGCCGGTGATCAAGCGGTGGCAGATCTGAAACGTCAACATGCACGCGCGGCACGTGCGCCTCGCGACGTCGAACTGCCCCTGGCCGTCGCCCTTCTTGGTACGGTGGCGATGAGCGGAACCGCCTGGGCTGACTACCATGCGCTACGCGCACCACCGTCGTCATCCAGCGGCGACAGCGGTGGTTCCTCCGACAGTAGTTCCGGCGATGGCTCCGGTGGTGGTGGTTGTGGTGGTTGTGGCGGCGGTGGTGATTGAGGTTCGTCTGGTTCACTCACGTTTTCGTCAGACCACACTTGTCCTCCAGATCGAGCGCGTAACAACAGTGGCGGCAACAGCTCGCAACGCGCCCGACGCATGATTTTGTCAATGCAAAGCACATCAACAATGTAATATAGCCTTATGAATCGGCTCATTTTTGTATGTATGGGAAATATTTGCCGCTCGCCGATCGCGGAGGGGCTCGCACGTGCCTCTTTGCAACGCAATGGCTTGGACCAGCAGCTTGAAGTCGTATCTCGCGGCACCCATGCCTATCACCTGGATCACCCTGCAGATCCGCGCGCAGTGGCAGTCGCAGCGCGTCATGGTGTGGATTTGTCGGCACACGCTGCGCGGCTGGTTTTGCCCGGAGATTTTGGCCCAGGTGATCTCTTGTTGGTCATGGATCGACGCAATCTCCAGGATGTCCGGGCCAAGGCACCGCCACACACGGTGGGACGCATTCGCCTGTTGATGGATTTTGCTGGAAAGCCGGGTGTCGAGGTGCCCGACCCTTACCATGGTACCGAGCGAGATTTCGACCAGGTCTTCGATATGCTGCGCGATGGAACCGAAGGGCTGACCAAACATTTGCTGCGCCTGCATAATGCAGGCGTACTTAACATGGAGTGAGGCATGACTGCGCGCGAGGCCGCCCCCCAGTTTCCGATGTCCCTACCCTGGGTGAACGTGCCGAACGCGCCGAGCTTGGCTGACTTGCGTGGCCGCGTCGTGCTGCTGCATTTCTGGAACGCGTCCAATATCCACTCGCAGCACCTGGCGGTTGATCTTCGCTACCTCGAGAACAAGTACAACGACGGATTGTCGATCCTCGGTATCCACACGCCGCAATTTGATGCCGAACGCCAATCCAGTGTGGTGCTGCAGGCAGTCAATCGCCACTACCTGCGGCATCCCGTGGCCAACGACTACAACTATGATGTATGGCGACAATACGGCGTGTCGGCCTGGCCAACGATCGGAATCATCGATACCGAAGGCGGCTTTGCCGGTCTGTTGAGCGGAGAAGGCCGACGCGAAGAGATCGACGTTCTGATCGCCCAGATGCTGGACGATGCGGCTTTTCACAACAGCCGCAGTTTTGAGCCAATGCGACCGGTCTCGCACCCGGAACCGCGTATGTCGCTGCGTTTTCCCGGAAAGATTCTGGTCACCGACAACGCATTGTTCGTTGCCGACACCGGCCACAATCGCATTCTCGAGTGCACCCACGACGGCGATGTCCGTCGCCAGATCGGCACAGGCAATGCCGCGTTCATCGATGGCAGGTTCGACGAGGCGGGATTCGACGAACCGCAGGGCATGGTGGTCAGCAAGGAGATGCTGTACATCGCTGATCGCGGCAACCATTCGGTGCGTCGCGTGCGGCTTATTTCCGGCGAGGTGGAGACGATCGCGGGCAACGGTACCCATGGCTTTCCGGTAGCGCAGGAGTATGACTTTGCCAATCAGGTCGCACTCAACTCGCCCTGGGATCTGGCGCTGGCAGGCGAGCGTCTGTTCATCGCCATGGCTGGCCAAAACCAGATATGGAACTACGACCTGATACGCAATCGACTGTCATGCACTGCAGGCAGCGGCTTGCATGGGCGCGACGACGGTGAAGCGCAGAGAGCAACGTTTGCACGTCCCACCGGGCTGAGCTTCGCCGATCAGATGTTGTACGTGGTGGACAGCAATTCGTCTTCAATCCGCGCCGTACGCTCGGATGGGCACACGCAGACCTTGGTCGGTGCCGGCGTTTTTGACTTCGGCGATGTCGACGGACTTCCGGCGGTGGCTCGTCTTCAGGGCGCCATGGGTGTGGCTGTTGACCCAGGCGGCCAGATCTTGTGGGTAGCAGACACCTACAACAATCGGCTCAAGGCGGTGTCGCTGCGCGGCGGCGGCGTAAAGACAATCAATCTGCCCTTCAAGTTTCAACATCCGACCGATGTGGTTGCGTCGCCCGGACGAATCTGGATTGCCAATTCCGGCGCACACGAAATCGTCCGGATCGACACCGGCACGGGTCAGGCAAAACGCTTGCCGATAGGGGAGTAATCCTTGGCAGACGCCCCCCCGCCAAGTTTTGATGGCAAGTCATTCGCGCGCGACCTGACTTCCGCCCCGGGTGTGTACCGCATGCTCGCCGCGGATGGCCATGTGCTTTACGTGGGCAAGGCCAAGAGCCTTAGGAAGCGCGTCGGTACCTACTTCAATCGGCCGCAGTTGGAGCCGCGCATTGCGCTCATGTTGACGCAAGTACAAGCGATGGAAGTCATCGTTACGCGCACCGAGAGTGAAGCGCTGATTCTCGAGAACGAGCTGATCAAGTCGCTCAAACCTTATTTCAACGTATTGTTGCGTGATAGCAAGGGTTATCCCTATCTGCATCTGGACGAGGCGCATGCATTTCCTCGCATCCGCTTCCATCGCGGTGCACGCGATGGCAAGGGTCGCTATTTTGGTCCGTTTCCGAGTGTCATCGCGGTGCGCGAAAATCTTGCACGCATCCACAAACTGTTTCAGCTCAGGCAGTGCGAGGACAGCGTATTCAACAACCGCTCGCGTCCCTGTCTGCAATATCAGATCAAGCGTTGCAGCGCGCCCTGCGTTGGCTTGATCGAGGGCGAGGTGTATGCCGCCGATGTGCGTCACGCGGTGATGTTTCTACAGGGCCGTACTGAGGAAGTTGTCGCCGAGTTGACGCGGCAGATGGAGGTGGCGAGCGTGGCGCTCGAATTTGAACGCGCCGCCGCCTGGCGCGACGAGATTGGTCGGATTCGCCAACTGCAGGCGCGTCAATTTGTTTCCGGTGGCGAGCGCGATGCCGATATCCTGGCCTGTGTGGTGCAGGACGGCTTGGCTTGCGTGCAAGCGCTGTTCTATCGCGACAATATGAATCTTGGCAGCCGCCACTGGTTTCTCAAAGCGTCCGGCAGCACGGAGGCGGCTGTGTTGGAAGCCTTTGTGACTCAGCACTATGCCGAACTACCGGTGCCCTCGGTAGTGTTGCTGAGTCATGAATTGGACGATCCAGAATTGTTTGCCGAAGCGCTGAGTCAGCGCGCCGAACATCGGGTAGAGATTTTCAAGCCGCAGCGCGGAGATCGGGTGCGACTGGTGGAACAGGCCCTACGCAACGCACAAATCACCCTGGCATCGCAATTGCGCGGTGAGGCGGTTCAGCGCCATCGTTGGCAGGCCTTGACCGAGCTACTCGAACTTGACGAGCCGCCACAACGCATCGAGTGCTTTGATATCAGTCACACCATGGGCGAAGACACCGTGGCGTCGTGCGTGGTAGCGGGGCCAGATGGGCCGATGAAGTCGCTGTATCGGCGCTTCAATATCAAGGGAATCAACGCGGGTGACGACTACGCTGCCATGCGTCAGGTGATTGAACGGCGTTTTCGCAGATTGCAAAATGAACAGGCCGATCTTCCCGATGTGTTGTTGATCGACGGCGGCAGCGGCCAAGTCAGCAAGGCGATGGATGCCCTGGGCGAACTGGGCGTGACCGGGATGCAGGTAATCGGTGTTTCCAAGGGCCGCGACCGACGCGCAGGCTGGGAAGAACTGGTGTTCGCCGAGACCGGTCGCGTGTTACGACCCGGCTCCGATAGTGCGGGGTTGCTGGCGATACAGGCGATTCGGGACGAAGCCCATCGATTCGCCATCTCCGGCCATCGCGCCAAGCGCGAGAAGACACGCAAGGTCAGCACACTGGAAGAAATCGCCGGCGTGGGCGCGCGCCGCCGTGCTGCACTACTCAAGCACTTTGGCGGATTGGCCGGTGTTCGCGGTGCTGGAGTTGAGGAGCTGTGCAACGTCGGCGGCATCAACCGGTCGCTCGCCGAACGGATTTATGCCAGTCTTCACGAATGACTTTGGTACGCCCATGAAGCTTACGGTACCCAATATGCTGACCTTGTTTCGGATCGTTCTGGTGCCGATTCTGGTGGTCACCTTTTATTTGCCTTTCAAGGGCGCGAATCTGGTTGCTGCGGCCATGTTTGCACTCGGTGCCATCACTGACTGGTTGGACGGCTGGATCGCGCGTCGCTTCGGGCAGATGTCTGCGTTCGGTGCTTTCCTCGATCCGGTGGCGGACAAGCTCACTGTGACTGTCACGCTGTTTCTGCTGGTTCAGGCCGATCCGAGCATGTACATGGCGGTGGTCTGCGCGATCATTGTCGGGCGCGAAATTACCATTTCAGCACTGCGCGAGTGGATGGCCGTGATCGGCGAACGTAGTAAGGTCAGCGTGGCGACGCTCGGCAAGTTCAAAACGATATTGCAGATGGTGGCCATCATCATTCTGCTGTGGCGGCAACCCTTCATCGGCTTGCCCCTGTATGAGGTAGGGCAGGTGATGCTGGGAATCGCCGCAGTGCTCACCATCTGGTCGGCGGCGGTCTATTTGAAGGCAGCATGGCCCGTATTCCAGCGCGGCGCTGAGTTGCCTTGAACGGTAGCGCCCGGGTTCAGTCCGGGTCGTAATCGAGGATCGGCGATAGCCAACGCTCGGCGACCTGCAGCGTCCATTGCTTGCGCCTGGCATAGTCAACAACTTGCTCGCGATCGACGCGTCCGACGACGAAGTATTGGCTTTGCGGATGCGAAAAATAATAGCCTGAGACCGCAGCGGTGGGGTACATGGCAAAACTTTCGGTGAGATGCAGTCCGATGCTTGATTCGGCTTGAAGCAGATCAAAAAGTGCCTCCTTCTCGCTGTGCTCAGGACATGCCGGGTAGCCAGGTGCAGGACGTATGCCCTGATATAGCTCTGCAATCAGTTCGTCACTCTCGAGCTTCTCGTCTGCGGCATAGCCCCAGATTTCACGGCGTACCTTTGCATGCAAGGCCTCGGCCAGCGCTTCGGCCAGACGATCAGCCAGAGCCTTCACCAGGATTGCGTTGTAGTCGTCGTGCCCTGCCTCGAACCGCTCGACATGCGCGTCGATGCCGATGCCGGCATTTACTGCAAATGCGCCGATCCAATCCTTGGCATGTGACGAACTGGGCGCGATGAAATCGGCCAGGCACAGATTGGGGCGCTCGATCGGCTTGTCCGCCTGTTGACGCAGAAAGTGCAGTCGCTTGATGGTGCGTCCGCTAACGGGATCGCGCACGATGACATCCTCGCCCTCGCTTTGCGCCGGCCACAAACCAACCACTGCCTTGGCTTGCAACCAGCGCTCGTCGGCGATGCGTTCAAGCATTGCCAATGCGTCGCGATGCAGCTCGCTGGCATGCTTGCCAACGATCTCGTCGCTGAGAATTTCGGGGTAGCGGCCGGCGAGTTCCCAGGTCTGGAAAAACGGTGTCCAGTCGATATAGGGAATCAGATCGCGGATCGGCCAGTCTTCGAACACGGTGACGCCAGGCTGAATTGGTTGCGGCGGTTGATAGTCGTGCCAATCGGCTTTGAACGAGTGCGCCCGTGCCTTGGCCAGTGAAACCAGGCGTTTCCCGCGGTCGCGGTTTTGGTGGCGGACCCGCACTTCTGCGTAGTCCGCGCGCACGCTTTCGACAAAGGCAGCACGGCGATCCGGACTGACCAGATTCTGTGCCACACCGACCGCACGCGAGGCATCTTTTACCCATACCGTCGGGGCCTTGTAGTAAGGCTCGATCTTCAGCGCCGTATGTGCCCGAGACGTGGTCGCGCCGCCGATCATCAATGGCTGCTGGAAGCCTTGTCGTTGCAGTTCGCGGGCGAGATGGTGCATTTCCTCGAGTGAGGGCGTGATCAGTCCCGACAGGCCTATGATGTCCGCATTCTCAGCGCGCGCTCGATCCAGAATCTGTTGTGCCGGCACCATGACGCCAAGGTCGATCACCTCGAAGTTGTTGCAGCGAAGCACGACGCCGACAATGTTCTTGCCAATGTCGTGCACGTCGCCCTTGACCGTGGCCATGATGATTTTGCCATTGCTACGACTGACATCGCCGCTGCGGGCCTTTTCTTCTTCGATGTACGGCAGCAAATGCGCGACCGCTTTTTTCATCACCCGCGCCGACTTCACGACTTGCGGCAGAAACATCTTGCCTGCACCGAACAGATCGCCGACCACGTTCATGCCTTCCATCAACGGCCCTTCGATCACGTCCAATGGCCGCGTTGCTGACAGGCGCGCCTCTTCGGTATCGAGTTCAACGAAGCTGTCGTTGCCATGGACCAGGGCGTGCATCAGCCGCTCGCGTACCGCTAAGCTGCGCCATTGTGCTTCGATCACTGGCGCGTCTGCGCTGCCTTTGCCCTTGAAGCGATCGGCAACCTCCAGCAGTCGTTCGGTCGCGTCGGCGCGTCGGTTCAACACCACGTCTTCAACGCGCTCGCGCAGGTCTTCGGGCAGCTCATCGTAGATCGGCATGGCGCCGGCATTGACGATGCCCATGTCCATGCCGGCGCGAATGGCGTGATACAGAAATACGCTGTGGATGGCTTCGCGAATCGGATTGTTGCCACGGAACGAAAAGCTCACATTGGATACGCCACCCGAGACATGCGACAGCGGAAAGCGTCGTTTCAGCTCGCGGGTTGCTTCGATAAAGGCAATCCCGTAATCGTTGTGTTCCTCGATACCGGTCGCAATGGCAAACACGTTTGGATCGAAGATGATGTCCTCTGGGGCGAAACCAACCTGTTCGGTCAGAATGCGATAGCAGCGCGACAAAATCTCGACCTTACGTTCCAGCGTGTCGGCCTGACCGCTCTCGTCGAAAGCCATCACCACGACGGCGGCACCATAGCGGCGCACCTTGTGCGCCTGCTCCAGAAACGCGGCTTCGCCTTCCTTCAGCGAAATCGAGTTGACGATGCCTTTGCTTTGCAGGCATTTGAGGCCTGCTTCGATGACGCTCCACTTGCTCGAGTCGACCATCACCGGCACGCGAGCAATATCCGGCTCGGCGGCAATAAGATGCAGGAACTGCTTCATCGCTGCCTCTGAATCGAGCAGTCCCTCATCCATGTTGACGTCGATGATCTGGGCGCCGCTCTCCACTTGTTGGCGCGCGACTTCAAGCGCCGCGTCAAAGCGCCCTTCCTTGATCAGCTTGCGGAACTGCGCGGAGCCGGTGACATTGGTGCGCTCACCGACATTGACGAAATTAAGCTCGGGAGTGATGACGAATGGTTCGAGGCCGCTCAATCGCGTTTGTGGTTCTGGTTTGGGCAACGTGCGCGGCGCGTGCTTCAACACCGCCTCGCGGATCGCGGCGATATGCGCCGGCGTAGTGCCACAGCAACCGCCAACGATATTGACCAGTCCGGAAGCAGCGAATTCACCAATTACCGCGGCCATGTCCTCTGGCGATTCGTCGTATCCACCAAATGCATTGGGCAGGCCGGCGTTGGGGTGTGCACTGACAAAACATTCGGCAATCTGCGACAACGCGTCGACGTGCTCGCGCAGGTCGCTGGCACCAAGCGCACAGTTCAGCCCGATCGACAGAGGGCGCGCATGGCGCAACGAATACCAGAATGCCTCGGCGGTCTGGCCGGAGAGCGTGCGCCCGGACTTGTCGGTAATCGTGCCCGAGATCATGACTGGCAGTCGGTGGCCACGTTCTTCGAACACGTTGTCGATGGCGTACAGCGCGGCCTTGGCGTTTAGCGTGTCGAAGATGGTTTCGACCATGATCACGTCACTACCGCCATCGATCAGACCACGCGTCGCCTCACCATAGGCAGCGATCAAATCGTCGAAGTGGATATTGCGAAAGCCAGGATTGTTGACGTCTGGAGAGATCGACGCACTGCGCGTGGTCGGACCGAGAACGCCAATGACAAAGCGCGGTTGTTGTGGCGTGGCCAAGGTTGCCGCGTCGCACTCCAGACGCGCCAGGCGGGCTCCTTCACGATTGAGTTCGTAGGCGAGATCGTCCAAACCGTAGTCGGCCTGACTGGTGCGCGTCGAGTTGAATGTGTTGGTCTCGATCAGGTCGGCTCCGGCTTCGAGATATTGCCGGTGCACCGTGCGGATGATCTCCGGTTGGGTAAGCGTGAGCAGGTCGTTGTTGCCCTTGTAGTCACAGCCGTTGGCGCAGGCCGGCGTGTGTGGCGCATCCGCGGCGTGATCGTGCGCACGAACGAAACGCTGGCCGCGGAACCCGGCTTCGTCCAATTGGTAATCTTGCAACATGGTGCCCATGGCGCCGTCGATAATCAGGATGCGTTGGCGCAATCCGGCTTCGAGCTGTGCGACACGTTCGGGGTGCAGGTAGGGCAGGGTGGACATGAATTTGTGCAGTTGGCCGATAGTTGACTGGGGCGCTCGTTCTTGCGAATCGGTAGCGTTTAGATGTGGCAGCGACGGCGGATCAACCAGGCTTGCGCGCGAGCAGAGTGATCACTTCGAAATGTGGCGCACGACGCTCGCGGCAACTGAGTTCGGAACGGAGCACCTCCAGCCCGCTGGACTTGGCAAGCCCGGCGAGTTCGGCGATGGTGAAGCCGAGATTTCGGTGATCGAACGGCTCCACCGCTTTGCTGTGTTCGTGTTTGCCCAGCGTACTGGCGAGTAACAGGCCACCAGGCCGCAACACGCGTGTTGCCTCGCGGATCACCACTGGCGGCTGCTCGGTGTAGGTAAGCGCATGCATCAACAGCACCAGGTCGAAACAGGCCTCGGAGAATTTCAGCGCATGCATGTCGCCGAGTTCGACGCGGACATTTCCATTTTCGGTGAGTCGCCTTTGTGCAGCATCGACGACACGCGCACTGGCATCGATGCAGGTGATGGACCGCGCCTGGGGTGACAGCAGCTCGGCCAGCATGCCGTCGCCCGAAGCGACGTCGAGCACATCACCCAGATTCAACAGTCGCGTGAGCGATCGCCCCAGAGTCTCCCAGGTTCGCCCGGGCGAGTAGTGACGTTCCATGTCGCCGGCCACGGTGTCGGCCCAATTCTCCTCATTGGCGCGTCGCGCCAGCACGCTGGGCAATCGCATGCGATCGTCATTGAGCTGCGGGTCCTCGGTCGCTTGGCGCAGCGCTTGCCACAAAGCCAGCAAGGCCGCGTCTGCGTCCAGATTGAACCGGTAGTAAGCCGAAACGCCGGCACGGCGATCGCGAACCAGATCCAGCTCCTTGAGACGGGCGAGATGCGTGGAGACGCGTGGCTGGGCCAGTTGGGTGACCGCGGCTAGCTCGGCCACGGTCAATTCTTCGCTCTCCAGCAGTGCCAGAAGGCGAATGCGGGTACCGTCGGAGAGTGTTCTAAAGAGGTGTGAGGCGCCGCTGAGGTCCATGCTTATCGTTTTATCGCGATAAAAAGATAAACGAACATTAGCCGGCTCGATGCGATGGGTCAAACCAACGTGCATTGAAGCGGATCGCAGCACTTTCCGCAGAGTGCGCCAACGGCAGGTCAATGCACAGTTTTTGCCCGAGGTTTTGGCTACGCTGGCAGTTCAACGCCACTGGCTCATGTTGCGGGCGCTACCGGCAGGCGGGACAATGTGCAGCAATCAGGGAGAGCGTGCGTGCAGTCAGTAGCAAGGTTGAACCGGACGGAACTGCGGCGCACAGTGGTGGCGCGACACTGGACTCTGGCATTCACTATTTTTTTGATCGCTGCCTTTAGCGGCGCAATGGCCGGAGAGGTTTACAAGTGGACCGATGCTCAGGGTCGAGTGCAGTTCTCTGACAAACCGCCGCCGAGCAGTGACAAATCGGCGCAGAAAAACTTGTCCCAGGTACGATTGGGCGCGGCTGGGCCCAGCTTCAATCTCCGACGACTTACCGCAATTCCCGATGGTGGCGGCAGCTCGCGCGTTCCGTTGCAATTGGTCGCGCTGTCGCAAGCAGTGCTGGCGCCAGGCCAGATGGAACTTACGGCCGGTCAAGTGTTCAGCGGAATTGGGTGCAAGGAAACCGCGCCACTGATCGTTTCGGCCGGGGAAATTGATTTTTCCCAGCAGCGTTTTCTCAGCGTTGCGCTTGAGGGTTTTTCAGCTGCTGGTTGGGAGATTCAAGGACCCGACTCCGGAAGTTCGGGCATGGAGCTCAAGGGAGAGCTCAGCGCCCTGCGTGTTGACCGTTGCGCAGCGCCCGATGGACTGGTGGGAGGTGGCGCACGCGCATACGTGCGCATGCGCTGGGTGCTGGCCGGTCCCCGGGGTGAGAGCCTGTTTCGCGGCAGCACCGAGGGCGCTCACGACAGTTGGAGCAGTGGAATTGAGTACTCGGTTGCGATCGACCGGGCGTTGTCGATGGCGGCGAGCAACCTGCTCGCAGACCAAGCGCTGGTCGACGCGGTGCGCGAACAACGGTTCTCGGGATCGGCAGTATCGGCCAGCGGTGCTGCTACTGAAGCTACCGTGCGCTGGGGCGACGCCACCGGCGGATTTCAGCAGCGTGCAGCCGAAATCCAGAGCGCAACCCTTATGGTGCAGGCGGGTAACGCCACCGGTAGCGGAGTAATCATCGATCTCAGCGGATGGGCGGTCACCAGCGCGCGTCTTGTCGGCGCGCAGCCGAACGTCATGGTGTTGTTTGGCAAGCTTTCGTTGCCGGCTGCGGTGGTCAAGCGCGATGAAGTCAGCGACGTGGCCTTGCTGCGCTTCGTGCGCAATCAATTCACTTCGGTGTTGATCGCTCCAAATCCGGTGCGTCCCGGAGACACGGTGCACGTGGTCAGCGCACCGTTGACCGTGGGTGCAACCAACACGGTGACGCGCACCGGCGTGCAAGCTGAAGAATCAACGCAGGGCAAACTGCGCTTGCAACTGGGTACGACGGAGAAATACAGCAATCCTGGCGCAGCCGTGTTTAATCAGTATGGTGAGCTGACAGGTCTGGTGACAATGGATCCGGCGCACGGCGGCAAAGGCGTCGAAGGGCTGCGCGTTGTGCCGATTCTGCAGGCGCTGGGCGCACTCGGCATCAATCTGCGTTGATCGGGCCGATTTGCCTTCACGCGACCTGGAGCCACCGCTCCAGTAAACTCCGATTCAATTCCGTCGGATTACTGGTGCGTCGCAGCGCCATGCGAAGACTGACTCGCTGACAACTGCCTCCAGCCGCAAACGTTGCACGCTACTTCCCCCTGCCGATACGTCGAGGATGACGATGGACTTTGCCTTTACCGAAGAACAATTGATGATCCAGGATGTGGCGCGTCGCATTGCCCGAGAGAAAATCGCGCCCACGGCAGAGCACTTCGATCGAACCGGTGAGTTCCCGCTGGAAAACATCCGTACGCTCGGTGAGAACGGGTTGATGGGTATCGAAGTGCCCCAGGAGTACGGCGGCGC
>JANMSL010000455.1:0-9222 GCA_031389245.1 Lysobacterales bacterium
GGCCAATGTTCCAGCTGATCGTCGCCCCGCTGCCACCGGATTTTGCGACTGCTTGCGCCTCCATGCAAAGTAGATTCATATCCACCGTTGCCCGGTTGATGGCAGTGCGCCCCATCTGTGCATACGCCAGTAATGCGTCGATCATCTCTGCCATACGCGTAATCGAACGCAGAATGATATTGATGTATTGGTGCGCCTTGTCGTCCAGATTGGTGCTCACCAGCGGTGCAAGACGCTCGGCAAAGCCCGCAACGTGACGCAGTGGCGCTCGCAAATCGTGCGCCACCGATCGGCTGAAGGACTCCAGCTCGCGGTTTGCCTCCAATGCTTCCGCGATCTGCAGACGCAGTCGAAGATTGAGTCTGCGCACTTCCTGTTCATCACGTCGGCGCGCGGTGATGTCCGCCACGCTGAGCATGATGGTACGGGCGCCATCGCCCGCCTGAGGCAACGATTGGGCGCTGATCAGAACGATGCGAGCGGCGCTATTGCCCTGCTTCTGCTCGATCTCCATATCCCTCAGTTCGCGATCATACTGATGCACGTCACGCAGGCGCTGCAGCAGATCCAGGTCGGCCCAGCTACCCTCGCCGATGTCCTGCAGCGGCGTAAGTGCCGCTGGGTTTGCGCCGTAGGCGACTGCAAAGGCTGGATTGAAGTTGACAATGCGCAGATCGCCATCCAGCACTGCCATGGGATCACGCATGCTACGCAGCATTTGCCCAGCACGCTCGTCGGCGCGTTGCCTTTCCTCGGCACGATGGCGCGCCTGAGTCTCCAGCTGAAAATCCACGTTTTGACGCGTGCGTGCATACAGGAACCAGCCAAGCAGCCCCAGTTGCAAGGATGCGGCCGCCACGCCCACCCAACGCACGATGATCCGAGCCTCATCGTCACGGTCCTGGATGTGTTTCAGCTGAAGCGCTTCATCCTCCAAAAACTTTTTGATTTCGGTTACCGGATATTGCCGGGTCGCGGACTCGGTAAGCGCTTGCAGCGCTCGAGCGGATTCGCCACGCCCGGAAAATTCGACTGCCTGCGAAAGATATGCGAGGCGTGCCCGTGCCAGCGGCGCGATCAATTCCAATCGGGCGGATTTTTCGGGATCCGACACCACGGTCGACCGCATCTGAGCGTAGCTTTGCTCATAGCCCACGCGCGCACGCTCGAAACCTAAATGGATATCCGGTATCGGTGCACCCAATACAATGGCATAAGCTGCGGACTCGGCATCACGCAGTGAAACCGCCATTTCGCGTGCGTGCGTGCGCACGTCAATCGAGTATCGAACATGCTGGGCGGTGCGATTCCCCGCGTTGAGCGCGTACTGAACCGCGACATGCGGCAGACCCACAATAATGATTACCGCAAGCCACTGGGCCGCCGACAGTTCCAGACTGAATCTGCCCCTATCCCTAGTGCTGCTCATGGCTCAGGTCCCTGCGCAGAGATCGCGATCCGATTACAGCACAACCACGGGCGTTCCACACCAAGGGTTTGCACCGCGCACTTTTGTAGTTTGAATCCATCGGTAGCGGGCTGCTGCAGACGCGAATCGCCATTCTCCGACTGGACCACTACCTGACAGAATAAGCGGCAATCTCGGCAACGTCTTGCCGCCAATCAATCGAAATACAGATGGGCTGGTCCGCACCAGACAATTGCCACTGCTACGCCGGCGCCACTCTCGAATTCGACCGGTACATATTCAGGCCTCATGGCGATTGACTCAGGAAACGCCTGAGCTTCCAGCTATCGAACGGCCAATCCAACTCCGCTCCGGTGTCGCCCCGCTGGACCACCGGAATACGCCAGCCGTAGCGTTGCTCAAGCTCAGCGTTGTCTTCGACAAACGTCACCTCGTGCGCTGCGTTCGCATCGCGCAACGCCGCCTCAGCCAGCTCGCACAGGCTACAATTTTCACGTCTGAACAGGCGTAGCAGCACACACTCACCCAAGCGCACGAACGGGGCGGTTAGAATAGCCGCCCAAACGGAGCAAAGATCATGGGCGTCAGCGTGTTCGACCTGTTCAAGATCGGCATCGGACCATCCAGCTCGCATACTGTGGGGCCGATGCGCGCAGCCGCGCGTTTCGTTTCGCGGTGGCTCGACGAGCGCGACCTGCTGGCACAAACCACACGTGTGCGCGCCGAGTTGTTCGGCTCGCTCGCCCACACCGGCCGCGGACATGGCACAGACAAGGCGGTGATGCTGGGACTTGAAGGGGAGCAGCCCGATACTGTCGACGTCGAGCGAATTGAGGCGCGTCTGGCTGCCATCCGCGACAGCAAATCGTTGAATGTGCTGGGCCGCCATCGCATCGCCTTCGACGAAAAATACGATCTGGCTTTCAATAAGCGCCAAAAACTTCCCTATCACTCCAATGGTATGCGCTTCACTGCTTATGCCGCCGACGGCAAGGAACTGGCGACACGCGATTACTACTCAGTGGGTGGTGGATTCGTCGTCAACCACGACGAGGCTGCCGAAGACCGCATCGTGCCTGACATGACTCCGCTGCCGCATCCGTTCAACAGCGGCAACGAGTTGCTTGCGGTGTGTGCGAGCTCGGGCAAGACCATTGCTGACGTCATGTTCGAGAACGAGCGCTGCTGGCGCAGCGAGGACGAAATCCGAGATGGCCTGCGCAAGATATGGAAAGCCATGCAGGACTGTACTGCGCGTGGTATGCGCCAGGGCGGTGTGTTGCCCGGCGGTCTCAAGGTCGGGCGACGTGCCGCGCAGATGGTCGCCGATCTGACTTCAAGACCAGAAGCTGCGCTGAAGGATCCGCTGACCATTCTGGACTGGGTCAATCTTTACGCCCTCGCAGTGAACGAAGAGAACGCCGCCGGCGGGCGCGTGGTGACCGCACCCACCAACGGTGCTGCTGGAATCATTCCTGCGGTGCTGCATTACTACGATCGCTTTGTACCCGGTGCCAATGAGCAGGGGGTGATGAATTTTCTGCTGACTGCGGCGGCCATTGGCATTCTGTACAAGGAAAATGCTTCAATTTCCGGTGCTGAGGTCGGCTGTCAGGGAGAAGTCGGGGTAGCCTGCTCGATGGCTGCAGGCGGACTGACTGCGGCGGTAGGCGGCAGCGTGACGCAAGTCGAAAATGCCGCAGAAATCGGCATGGAACACAACCTCGGGTTGACTTGCGATCCAATCGGAGGCCTGGTGCAGATTCCGTGCATCGAACGCAATGCGATGGGCGCGGTGAAAGCGATCAATGCTTCGCGCATGGCCCTGCGCGGCGACGGCCAACACACTGTGTCGTTGGACAAGGTGATCAAGACCATGCGCGATACCGGACGCGACATGCAGGACAAGTACAAGGAAACATCGCGTGGCGGGTTGGCAGTCAATGTGATCGAGTGTTGAGTTGCCTTCGCGCGTGGTCCTTGTGCCTGCCAACGGACCCCTGATAACGTAATCTTGTTGCCTGCCAGGCCCTGACTTGATGACAGCGTTTGTTGACTGCACTCGGACTTGACGACGCCCAACTGAACGACGCACGATTTAACGACGCGCCACTTGACCACGAAGACACACTCCTACCAAGATGACTTCCACCATCCGTAATTTGCAACTGCTTATCGTGTCCTCAGCGCTGCTGACCGCGTTGGCGGTCGATCCGGTCCAGGCCAAGCGCATTTACCAGTACCGCGACGCCAGTGGAATCCTGCACTTCACCGACCAGAAACCCAACTCCGGATCGGTGACCGAGCTGAAGGAAACGGTGGTGCAGGCCGAGCGCCAGAACATCGTGGAGATGTTCATGTACGAAGAGCGCGAAACCAACAATGTCACGCTTTCGCATTCGGTGACGCTGCAGAATCGCTGGCGCGGACCGGTGGCGGTGGAACTGACCATGCCCGACTCCGAGAACGCCGCCAGCGCTCCGGCGATGCCGATGCGAACGGTACTCAGCCCGCTGGAACGCCGCCAGGTGGCCCTGGTATTTCCCAACGATCGCCGGCAATCGGCGCGCTTCAACGTGGCCTATCGCGCGGTCCCGGGTGATATCGATGCACGCCATGACAGCAGTCATCGCTACGCCACTCCGCTACCCGCTAAAAGTTTCCATTTGGCGCAGGGCCCGGGCGGTGAGTTCTCGCATCACGAAGCCCAGTCACGCTATGCCTACGATCTGGCAGCGGATGAGGGAACTTCAGTGCTGGCCGCGCGCGACGGGGTCGTGATGCAAGTCGAGCGCGACTTCTATGGCAGTGGGCTGGACTTGGAACGTTTCGGCGATCGTGCCAATTCGGTTCGCGTGTTGCATAACGACGGCAGCATGGGCGTATACGCCCATCTCAAGTGGGAAAGTGTGGTGGTTTCACCGGGGCAACGCGTGCGCAGTGGTCAACAACTCGGCCTGTCGGGCAACACGGGTTTTTCCAGCGGTCCGCATCTGCATTTTGTGGTACAGGTCAATCGCAACATGGAACTGGTCTCGGTGCCGATCGAGTTTGCCGTGCCCTTGTAGCGACGCTCGCTCCCCTGCGGTCTTGTAGCGCCAGAGCCTGCTAAAGTTGGCCGCAATGATCGACCTGAAGTCATCAATACGAGACTACGCAGCACGGCCCTGGGACGAGGTGCATGCGGCCAGCGAGCACGTTCGCGATGCCGAATATCTTGCGGGTGCCGGTTTTCGGTGGCTGGAGGTCAGCGCCAAACTTGCACACATCGCCCGTGTCCGCGGCAGCTTCGATGCCGACCATCAGGCCGCGGACCTTGCCTCTCTGCTGCGCATGCGGGCGATATTTGATGACTACTACCGCCACACTCAGCGACTGCCTGGTTGACCGCAGGTTGGTTACCCGCTTCGCCCACACCAGTTCATCAAGTGTGTTGCGGCGCCGGACGCGGCTCCCACGCGGCCACGGGATGTCAGGCGATTACCAGGGCTTGCGAATGGTGTTCTTTTCCTGCGCGCGATCGTATACGCGCAATTCTTCGCGCATGAACTGTATGCGTTGGCGACCAACGGTGTTGCGGTCCTCGTCGAGCACAACGCCGTTGAGCAATTCGGCCAGTCGCTGCGCAGTAGGCAACATGGCATCCCAGGCGTCGAGTGCGCTTAACGGTCCGGGCAGCGTCATGAACAGGGTCAGACCTGGCGTCTGCAGCGTGTGCACGCTCTGCATATCGAAACTGCCGGGTTTCATCAGATTGGTCACGCTGAATACCGGGCCCTTGTCGACGCGACTCTCGATCAGACGATGAAACACGCTCATGTCGCCGAATTCCAGGCCAGTTTTTTCTGCGGCGACCACGACATCAGCGCCGTTGAACGTGTGCCCCTCAGTGGCCATCACATACAGCGTAACGATGCGATCGATCTTTTCCTGTTGACGCAATCCGACCGGTGAACGCAAAGGCGCCAGCGGCTCGGTCGGCGTGCGAGTGTCGACCGGCATGTCGGCGGCAGAGGCTGCAGCTTCCGGTGTAGCCGCGTTGCGATCACTGGCGATCTCCCGCCCCAGGCGGTCGAGTTCGGCCCGAAATTCGGGATCGAGTCCATCACCGACCGGGGCGTCAGCGGCGCCGATTTGAGGTTCGACCCGATCCGCCTTTCTGGCACCGACGCGTCTGCCCTGCGCAGCATTGGGACGCCCGGTATAGAAAATAACCGCCAGCAGGACCAATCCGATTACGGCGATGACTATGCGCAGAGTCCAGGCGTCCATCATGGCTCCTAAGCCGCGCCAACCAGCTTGGCGGCTTCCGCCAAACCGACGGTGACCAGACGTGACACGCCCGGCTCGCTCATGGTCACGCCACACAACTGGCGCGCCGCTTCCATGGTCACCTTGTTGTGCGTTACGAACAGGAACTGCACGCGTTCGGACATCTCCGTGACCATACTGCAAAAACGCCCGACATTGGCCTCATCAAGCGGCGCATCAACCTCGTCGAGCAGACAGAACGGCGCCGGGTTGAGGCGGAAGATGGAAAACACCAGGGCCACTGCGGTTAACGCCTTTTCGCCGCCGGAAAGCAGACTGATGCTGGTGACGCGCTTGCCGGGTGGCCGCGCCATGATCGACACGCCGGTATCGAGCAGGTCTTCGCCGGTGAGTTCAAGATACGCATGGCCGCCGCCGAACAGACGCGGGAACAGCTCCTGCAAACCAGTGTTGACGCGATCAAAAGTCTCCTTGAAGCGCGTGCGGGTTTCCTTGTCGATCTTTTTGATCGCGCCCTCGAGCGTCTCCAACGCGCTGTTGAGATCGGTCAGCTGAGAGTCCAGATATTGCTTGCGTGTCGACTGCTCGGCAAATTCCTGGATCGCGGCAAGATTCACCGGTTCCAGGCGCTTGGCTTTCTGCTCCAATTCCTCGAAGCGTGCCTGCCAAGACTCGACACTGGCCTCAGGCGGAAGCTCAGTGGACACCGAGTCAGTGGTGAAACCCGCGGCGGCGATCGCTTCCTCGTGTGACTGTGCGCGCAGCGCCAGGCTCTGTTCTTCGAGTCGTAGTGCAGAGACGCGCTCACGCACCGACGACAGATCGCGTTCGATGCGGTGCCGCTCTGCTTCGAGCTCGCGATAGACCAGGTCACGGGCCTCGAGCGCCTTGCGTGACTCGACCAGCTTTTTGTCAACCAGCAGTCGCTGGTCCAGGTAGGTGCGCAGCTCTGCTTCGAGCTGCACGCCCGGATCACTGCTGGACGCAAGCTGCTGGGCGATCTCGGCGCGGCGTGATTCGAGTGTGCCGAGCTGGCCACTGAGGCGGCCAATGGATTGCGTCAATGAAGTGAGCGCGGCGCGCTTGGATTCCATGCGCAGGGCGAGTTGATGCGCACCTTCGCTGGCCTCGCGCTGGTTGGCACGGGCATCCTCGCGACGCTCAAGCAACTGGCGACGTTCCAGATCGAGGCGCGAACGCTCCTGCTCCAGATCGCCCATACGTTCGACTGCGAAGTCGAGCTTGCCGCGGGCTTCACGTGCTTCGCTGTCGACCTGGTCGATGCGCGCGTGCAGTTCATCGATCTCGATGCCAATCTTGCCCATGCGCGCCTGCAGCGACTCGATCTTGCCGCGCTCGCTGCTGATCTGTCCGCCGATCTCGGCGAGTTGGCGATGGCTGCTGTAGAGATCGCGTTGCGCGTCGTCGCGGCCACGCTCGGCGTCCAGCGACTTCTGCTTCAAGTCATCCTGGCGCGAGGCAAGTTCCGCTACCGCCGTATCGAGCCTCTGAATGTGTTCCTGTAGTGCATGGATTTCACGCTCACGCGCCAGCACACCAATCTGCGCGTTCTTGGCGCGCTGCACCCGCACCCAGTCACGACCGATCCAGTCACCGTCGGCGGTGATCACCGACTCGTCCGCGGCAAGTTCGGTGGCGATACGCTCGGCCTCGTCGAGACTCGCCGCCACGCGAATGCGCGACAGCAGCGCCGACACTGCCGCCGGCCCGGTTACTTTCTCGGCCAGACTGCCTGCGGGCCGATCACCGCCAGCGTTCGGATGCATCAGTGCGACGTTGGCCTCGCCGAGCGTGGACAAATCCGGTAGCACTGCGCGCGGCGACTCACTGAGCACCGCATCAAGCCAACCGGACAACACCGTTTCGACCGCACGCTCCCAGCCATCAGCGACCTGCAGCACTTCGCCGAGTCGCGCGCCCTTGTCCAGGTCGATGCTGGCCAGCCATTGCGCCGCCAGTGATTTCTCTTGTCCCAATGCTGCATGCTGCAAGGCTTCGAGCGAGCTGAGCCGGCCGCGACCGCTTTGCAATTGCTGACGCGATTCGCTGAGCTGGGTTTGCACCAGGCGCGACTCGTCTTGCAAGGCATCCAGCGCAAGCTTGCGCTCGTCGAGCAGGCCGGTCAGCGTTTCGACGCGTTCCTTGAATTCTTCCTGACGCAGCAACAAGGCATCAGCCGCAGACCGGATCGCGTCGACATCGGCACGCTTGCGCTCATCGAGCAATTGTTCCAGCCGCCGCGACGTGTCCAGGCTTTGCTTGTCGATGAAGTTCAAGCGCGTGCGTTCGACCTCTGCAGCCTGTGCCGATTCGCTGCTGGAGCGCGCATACGTATCCCAACGCGACTGCCAGTCGATGATGGATTGCTCGGCAGCGCGCAAGGCTTCACCGCGCGACTCGGCCTCGGACTCGAAGGTTTCGAGCTGTGGCTCGGACTCGGCCAGAGAAAGCTGCAGCGCCTCGACCTGAGTCTGATCGGCAGTGATGTGTTCATTGAGCTCGGCCAGCGCGGTATCCGTCTCGCGCGCCGCGCGTTGCAGACGTTCACCCAGATCCCGGTTGTAGTTGATCTGCTGTTCGACCCGGGCTACTTCTCCGCCAACGCGGTACAGCTCTGCTTGAATACTGTTGAAGTGCTCACTGGCCGCGTGCTGGGTGGTGCGCTCGGCTTCGACCTTGGCCTCAACGCCGCGTTGTTCGGCAGTCAGCTCGTCGATACGCAGCTCAAATGTTTTCAGCGCCTGCGCGCGTTGCTCCAGTTCGCTGCGCAGCGAGTTCAGATGCAACGCCTTCAATTCGGCTTCGACTCGCGCCGCGTCAGCCTTGAGCTTCTGATAACGCTCGGCCTGCTTGGCCTGGCGGTTGAGGTGCTCGAGCTGTTTTTCGATTTCCTGACGCACGTCGTTGACGCGGTCCAGGTTTTCGCGCGTGGCCTTGATGCGCGATTCGGTTTCCTTGCGACGTTCTTTGTACTTGGAGATGCCAGCGGCTTCTTCCAGATGCGTGCGCAGATCTTCCGGACGTGCCTCGACGATCTGCGAGATCATGCCCTGCTCGATGATCGAGTAGCTGCGCGCGCCCAGGCCAGTGCCGAGAAATACGTCAACGATATCGCGGCGGCGGCAGCGCGCATTGTTCAGAAAATAGTTGGACTGACCGTCGCGGCTGACCGCGCGCTTGATCGAGATCTCGTTGAAACTGGCGTACTCGCCCTGGATCGCGCCATCGCTGTTATCGAAGATCAGTTCGACCTGGGCGGTACCCACCGGCTTGCGATTGCCCGAGCCGGAAAAGATCACATCGGTGATCGCATCACCGCGCAAACGGCTGGCCGCGCTTTCGCCCATCACCCAGCGGATCGCGTCGATGATGTTGGACTTGCCACAGCCATTGGGCCCGACAACACCGGTCATGTTGGTGGGCAAGTGCAGCGTGGTCGGGTCGACGAATGACTTGAAGCCGGACAATTTGATCGTAGAAAGGCGCATCTTGACTCGATA
>JANMSL010000133.1:0-8036 GCA_031389245.1 Lysobacterales bacterium
AAGTCAGCAAACCCAGGCCGATGATTGCCAATGGGCCGGGCCTGTAACCGGCGAAACGGGTGCGCAACGCGCGTTCCGCGGCGAGATACAGCCCGTGCAATCCGCCCCACACCACGAAGGCCCAGCTCGCGCCGTGCCACAGCCCGCCGAGCAGCATCGTCACCATCAGCGCGAGGTAGGTACGCCCTTCGCCGTGGCGGTTGCCGCCCAGCGGGATGTACAGGTAATCGCGCAGCCACGCCGACAAGGTGATGTGCCAACGACGCCAGAAATCAGAAAAGCCAATGGCTGCGTAGGGAAAGCGAAAATTGTCCGGCATGGCGAATCCCAGACACATGGCCGCACCGATCGCCGTGGTCGAGTAACCGGCAAAGTCGCAGAAGATCTGGCCACTGAACGCCAGCGTTCCAATCCACGCGTCCAATGCGCCAGGGATCACGCTGCCGTCAAACACCATCTCGGCTGGCTTCGCCAAAAATCCGTCGGCCAACACCACCTTCTGGAACAGGCCCAGCGTCATCAGCGCCAAGCCAAAACGCAGTTGATCGGCACTGGCGCGACGCGGTTCGGCAAACTGCGGCACCAGCTCGGTGGGTCGCATGATCGGACCAGCCACCAGGTGCGGGAAAAAAGTAACGAACAGAGCGTAGTCGAGAAAATTTCGCGCCGGAGCCGCGCGCCGCAGGTAGATGTCCAACGTGTACGACAGTGTCGCAAACGTATAAAACGAAATACCAACGGGCAACACGATGCTCCACGCAGGAGGCGTGTAGTCGATGCCAATGCTCTGCATCAAGACCGCAAAGTTCTGCAGCAAAAAATCGCCGTACTTGAAGTAAGCCAGCATGCCCAGGTTGACCACGACCGAAAGCAGCATCCAGGCGCGCCGCGCCGCGGGTTTTTCTGATTGAACCAGCTTCTGCGCGGCGTACCAGTCGACCACCGTCGACACCCACAACAGAATCACGAATGGTGGATTCCAGGCGGCATAGAACACGTAACTGGCAATCAGAAGGTTGGTCTTCTTCACCTTCCAGGCCAGTGGCAGCGCGTGCAAAGCCAGCACCAACGCGAAAAACGCTACAAATGTAAGCGAGTTGAAGACCATGCTTTCTCCCCCGAGGCGCTGGCGAATATAGCGCAGTCAGCACGTCTCAACGGACGCCGGGGCGCACACCGAGCGAGTGGCAGGAGCGGGCGCCAGTGCCGGTGCAAACACTCGGTCGCGGACAGGGCCACTCCGTCTCGGACCCTAGACCGAATGCATCCGCGGCACGACCACCACCTTGCCGACAACTTGCCGCGCTTGCAGTGCTTCCAAGGCGCGTGGAGCATCGGCCAGCGCATAGCGCGCGGAAATCAATGGATGAATTTTTCCGTGCTGCAGCCAGTCAAACAGCTGTCGCATGTTGGCCGCATGCAGTGCCGGTTCGCGACGCACGAACTCGCCCCAGAACACGCCCAGCAGCGCGCTGCCCTTGAGCAACATCAGATTGATCGGGATCTGTGGAATATCCCCGGCGGCGAATCCGACCACGAGATGACGACCGCGCCAACCGACACTGCGCAGCGCGGGCTCGGTATAGCTGCCGCCGACCGGATCGTAAACTACATCCACGCCACGGCCCGCGGTGATCGACTTGATGCTTTCGCGCAGGTCCTGCCTGCTGTAGTCGATCAGCTCATCGGCGCCATGCGCGCGCGCAACCGCGAGCTTTTCCGGCGACGACGCGGCGGCGATCACGCGCAGGCCCATCAGCTTGCCAATCTCGACGGCGGCCAACCCCACACCGCCTGCAGCACCGAGCACCAACAGGGTTTCTCCGGGCTGCGCATGAGCACGATCCTTCAATGCGTGCAGCGAAGTGCCGTAGGTCATCGTCATGCTGCCGGCGATTTCAAAGTCCGCATCGCTCAACCCGACCGGCAAAGCCGCGACCAGTTGCGCATCGACGACCACTTCCTCGGCGAAACCGCCGGCGATACTCAACGCCACGACTTTGTCGCCGGCATTGAAACCAGTGACTTCGGCGCCCACGGCGATCACCGTGCCGGCGAGCTCGCCGCCTGGAGTGAACGGACACGCTGGCTTGAACTGATACTTGCCCTGAATGATCAGCGTGTCTGGGAAATTGACACTGGCAACATGGGTGCGAATCAGCACCTGTTTCGCGCTGGGCTGCGGCGACGGAATCTCGAGCAACTGTAGTGAAGAAGGCGGCCCATAGACCTGACAGACAATCGCTTTCATGACCTCTCCCGCTCCGTCTGGCTTGTTAAAGTTAAAAGCTGCCTGCTAACGCCTGTCCGCTAAAACCTGCCTGCGGTGCGGTCGTAAACCGTGTTACGCAAGGCCACGAGCTTCGGTCCGAAATCGTGGATGAGTTTGTCGCGACTCATCACCGACACGCGCCCGCTGCAATTGAACGCCAGTATGCGGCTGCGATCGGCGGCGACCATTGGCACTCCGATCGCAAACACATCCGGATTCCAGTCGCCGAGCGAAAAGCAAAATCCGTACTGCTCGTAGTCGTGGCGCGCGCGCAGGATGCCGGCGCGCACTTTCTTCCACAACGCGGGCTCGCACTCACGCTCGATCTCAGCGAGATTGCGCTCGAACGATTCTGGCGGCGATGCCGCCAGATGCGCGCGGCCCAGCGCAGTGGACCCGTGCTGCACGCGTGAACCGGCTTCAAGTTTCATCTGAAACATCGGATCACCCTGGCAAACTTCGAGCAGCACCATGCGCATGCCATCGGGCACCGCCAGCATCACCGCCGACTGGGTGTACTCAGCCAACTCGCGCATCAATGGACGTGCGATATCGACCACGCCATTGCCCTTCATGAACGCGTGCCCAAGCGCCAGAACACCGATTCCAAGCGCATATTTTTCCAACGATGGGGAATAGCTCAGATAGCCGAGCGTCGACAGCGTAAATGTCAATCGCGACACCGTGGGTTTGGGCAGCCCGGTGCGTGCAGCGATATCGCGATTGCCCAGATACTGCTCGCCGTACTCGAAGCAACGCAGGATCGAGAATCCGCGCGCCACAGCGGTGACAAACTGCGGATGGTCAACATCCACGTTCAGCCCGAACTGCTCCATGTTGCGCTTGGTGCTGCCCATCGCTAGCTTTTCAAAACGTTGCGCAAGTCGGCGTGCCGACCGAGCTCGAGCCTGGCAATGGTGGTGCGATGCACCTCGTCGGGCCCGTCGGCCAGTCGCAGCGAGCGGATGCCGGCATAGGCGGCGGCAAGTGGAAAATCATCGGTCACGCCGGCACCGCCGTGCGCCTGGATCGCCCAGTCAAGAATCTGGCAGGCCATGTTGGGTGCCACCACTTTGATCATCGCGATCTCGTTGCGCGCTACCTTGTTGCCGACCGTGTCCATCATGTACGCGGCCTTGAGCGTAAGCAACCGCGCCTGTTCGATCATGCAGCGCGCATCGGCGACGCGTTCGTGCCAGACACTGAATTCTCCGATGCGTTTGCCAAAGGCGACGCGCGACTGCAGACGTTTGCACAACAGCTCCAGCGCACGCTCCGCGACGCCGATAGTACGCATGCAGTGGTGGATGCGACCCGGACCGAGCCGGCCTTGGGCAATCTCAAAGCCACGCCCCTCGCCCAACAGGATACTGTCGGCGGGCACGCGCACATCAATCAGCTCAATCTCCATATGGCCGTGCGGCGCGTCGTCGTAACCGAACACCGGCAGCGGCCTGAGCACCGCTATTCCGGGCGTATCCGCGGGTACCAACACCATCGATTGCTGCTGATGTGTTGCAGCATCGGGATTGGTCTTGCCCATGACTATGTACAACTTGCAGCGCGGATCGCCAGCGCCGGACGCAAACCACTTGCGCCCGTTGATCACATAATCGTTGCCGTCACGACGGATCGAGCACTGGATATTGGTTGCGTCCGACGAGGCCACCGCCGGTTCGGTCATCAAGAAAGCAGAACGAATTTCGCCAGCGAGCAAGGGCTCGAGCCAGCGATCCTTTTGTGCTTCGCTGCCATAGCGCTCCAGCGTTTCCATGTTGCCGGTGTCGGGTGCCGAGCAGTTGAACACTTCGCTCGACCAAAGCACCCGCCCCATGATTTCGCACAATGGCGCGTACTCGAGATTGCTCAGCCCTTCGGGCGCACGATCGGAACGTGGCAAGAACAAATTCCAGATGCCCGCGCGGCGCGCTTCCGGCTTCAACTCTTCAATCACCCGCGTCGGTAACCAGGCATTGCCGGCGGCGCGATTGGCTGCGATCTCTTCCGAAAAACGGCGCTCGTTGGGCGTGATGTGGCGATCGAAAAATGCCAGTAGCTCGGCGCGCATCGCTTCGACTTTCGGGCTGTATGCGAAGTCCATGGTTGTCCCGTGGCTACGCCGCTTCATGGTGTGAGGCGCGCGTCATATTTTGATATACGGAACACTATTCCGTATTTGATAGAATGCTACGAGGAGCTGTTCGCGAACGCAAGTCATGACCGGAGTGGCGCTGCCACAAGTCCGCTCCCTCAGGTACTAAAGTATAAAACAGCGTTCTGCAGCGTAGCCGGGCCCACAGGGCGACTTGTTATCGAAACCCGTGCTCGGTAGCATTTTCCATGGTTAGGAATAATGTTTTGTAGAACGAAACATGTTTGATCGTACTCGCTTCCAAGTTCTACCCACTGCGTCCAGTCCAGCACAGGGCCGCATCCAGCCCGACAAAGTCGCGTTGGCCACCCGCTCAGCAAACAGCGCCAGCATTGAGGATCGACATGAGTGTGCACTATCAATTGCAACACCGCATTGCCCTGTTGACCCTGGACAATCCACCGGTCAACGGTTTGGGACTGGCGACACGACAGCAACTGCTCGACGGCTTGCAGCGCGCGATTGCTGATGCGCAGGTGCTTGGCGTCGTCATCTGTGGCGGGCCACGGGCGTTTTCTGGCGGCGCCGATATCCGCGAGTTCAACACGCCCCAGGCGATGCAGGAACCGACGCTGCCGACATTGATCGCAGCGCTGGAATGCAGCCCCAAGCCCGTCGTAGCGGCGATTCAGGGAATGGCGCTGGGCGGTGGGCTCGAGCTTGCACTGGGCGCGCACTATCGTGTTGCCTCCGGCGATGCGCAGATCGGTTTGCCAGAAGTGAAACTCGGCATTCTGCCCGGTGCTGGTGGCACGCAGCGCCTGCCGCGTGCGGTCGGGTTGCAAACCGCGCTCGACATGATCGTTACTGGCGCGCCGCAACGCGCACAAAGTCTTGCGACAACGCGTCTGTTCGACCAAGTCGTCGAGGGAGATCCAATCGCGACCGCGCTCGCGCTAGCAAGACAGTCAGCGGATTCAGGCACGCCGTTGCCCCGCGTGCGCGACTGGCAGGTCGAGCACGACGACGCTGTCGTGTTTTTCCAGAACGCGCGCGCCAGTGTGCAAGCAGCAGCTGGACCATTTCCTGCGCCCATGCGTTGCGTCGATGCGATCGAAGCCGCCGTACTGAAACCCTTTGACCAAGGGTTGGAAATCGAACGCCAGGCGTTCTTCCAACTCGTGCAGTCGCCGGAATCCAGGGCACTGCGCCACGCATTTTTTGGCGAGCGCGCTGCCAGCAAAGTGGCTGACATCGGCGCTGACGTGAAGCCGCGCGCGATTCGCTCAGTTGGTGTGATCGGCGCCGGCACCATGGGTGGCGGCATCTGCATGAACTTTCTCAACGCTGGGATCCCGGTCACCATTCTGGAAACCCGAGCTGACGCGTTGGAACGCGGCCTCGCCACAATCCGCGGCAACTACCAGGCTAGCGCGAAGAAGGGCCGGATCAGCAGCAAACAGGTCGAGCAGCGCATGGGCCTGCTGTCACCCACATTGGATTACGCCACGCTCGCCGATGCCGATCTGATCATCGAAGCGGTGTTCGAGGACTACGCAGTCAAGGAATCGGTCTTCCGTGCACTCGACAACGTGGCCAAACCGGGCGCCATTCTCGCCACCAATACCTCCACCCTCGACGTCGATCGTATCGCTGCATTCACTGCACGCCCGAAAGACGTGCTCGGCATGCACTTTTTCAGTCCGGCCAATGTCATGAAGCTGCTCGAAGTGGTGCGCGGCGCAAAGACTGCCAAAGACGTGCTCGCCACTGCGCTCGCGGTCGGCAAATTGATCGGCAAGACTGTGGTCGTGGCGGGCGTTTGCGATGGCTTCATCGGCAATCGTATGATCGAGCAGTACAGTCGCCAGGCCGGATTCCTGCTCGACGAGGGCGCGCTGCCGCAACAGATCGACCGCGCGATGGAACAGTTCGGCTTTGCCATGGGCCCGTTTCGCATGGGCGATCTGGCCGGCAACGATATTGGCTGGGCCATCCGCAAACGTCGCTATGTCGACAAACCCGGGATGACCTACTCGAAGACTGCCGATCTGATCTGCGAGCTCGGCCGCTTCGGACAAAAGACTGGCGCGGGTTGGTACGACTACAAGCCCGGCGATCGAAATGCGCATCCAGCAGCGCTGGTCGAGCAACTGATCGTCGGACATTCGCAATCCATCGGACTCGCGCGGCGTGATATCGGCGACCAGGAAATCGTCGAACGCATGGTCTACGCGTTGGTCAACGAAGGCGCGCGGCTCCTGCAAGAAGGCATCGCAGCCAAAGCCTCGGATATCGATATCGTCTATCTTTCTGGATATGGCTTTCCCGCGCACCGTGGCGGCCCGATGTTTTACGCCGACTGCATCGGTCTGGACAAAGTTTTGCAGGCGATGCGTCGCTATGCTCAGGGCTACCAAGGGCAGGCATGGGAGCCAGCGCCTTTACTTCAAAGCCTGACGAGCTCGGGCGGCGCATTCAATGCCTGATTGCGCGCAGTCAGCACCCGTCGACTAACGGCCGCCAGCCGCCACACGGGTGACGCAATGCGCCGCGACACTTTGCGCCTTCGGCCAAGTCGACACAGGAACGCACATGGATCTGAACTACAGCAGCGAACAGCAAAACTTCCGCAATGAGGTGCAACGATTCCTCGCGGAGTCGCTGCCACACGAGATCCGCCAGCGCGTGCGCGATGGCGATCAAGGACGATTCAAAGAAGATATCCAGAGCTGGCAGAGCATCCTCTACCGGCACGGCTGGGCGGCGCCGGCGTGGCCAGTTGAATTCGGCGGCACCGGTTGGAGCAAGGTGCAGCAGTATATTTTTGAGACCGAGTGTGCGCTCGCCGATGCGCCGCCACAGCTCGCATTCGGTATCAAGATGATCGGGCCGGTTTTGATTCGTTACGGCACTCCGGCGCAACAACAGCAGTTTCTACCCGGTGTCCTGTCGGGCACCGACTGGTGGTGTCAGGGCTACTCCGAGCCTGGCTCCGGTTCGGACCTGGCCTCGCTGAGAATGCAGGCCGTGCGCGATGGCGACCACTACGTGCTCAACGGCCAGAAGATCTGGAACACGCTCGGCCAGTTCGCCGACTGGATTTTCTGTCTGGTCCGCACCGACAGCGACGGCAAGCCACAGCGCGGCATCTCGTTTGTGTTGGTCGACATGACATCGCCGGGTATTACTGTGCGTCCAACGCGACTGCTCGATGGCACCTCCGAGGTCAATGAAATCTGGTTCGACAACGTGCGGGTGCCGGTGGCGAATCGCATCGGCGAAGAGAACGAGGGTTGGACCTGCGCCAAGTTCTTGCTCGGTCACGAACGCACCAATATCGCTGGCATCGGGCCGTCCAAGCGCGCGTTGCTGCAGCTGAAGCAGAATGCTGCGGGTGTAGCGAAAGATGGCGCGTCGCTGCTTAAGGATGTGTTGTTCTCGACAAAAATCGCCCAGATCGAAATCGACTTGATGGCGCTGGAAATCACCAATCTGCGCGTCATCGTCGCCGACGCCGAAAAGCGCGCGCCAGGCCCCGAGGCTTCGATCCTGAAGATTCGTGGCACGGAAATCGCGCAGCGCATCTCCGAGCTGCAGTTGGAAGTATTTGGCGCGACTGCACTCAGCTTCGAAGGCGAGTCGCGAATCGCCGGTTTCGAAGGCGCGGTC
>JANMSL010000476.1:0-5212 GCA_031389245.1 Lysobacterales bacterium
GCTGTTCACTTCCTCAGACTCAGCGGAAACCCCCGCGGCGCCGGGATCATTCTTTCGATACTTCGCCAGAATGTGCGGGCCGGTATCGACCGGCGCACTTGCAACTGGTGCAGGCGTTTCGCTCGAAGCAGCAGCGCCGTCGCCGCTTACCCGCGCTGGCAGGCTGCGCTGCAACCAGGCATTCAGTTGCGCCAGTTCCTCTGCGTTGAGCTTATCCAGACCAGCCGCCTTGAATTCTTCCTGCGTCATCGATTGCTCGATGTTCGCGGCCCATGCCGAGGCAAGGAAACCCAGTGCCAGCACCAACAGCAACAACATTTGACGGAACCGCATGATTCACCTCCAAACTAGGGACATAAGCGAAGTCTAGTCGAACGCGCAAAAAAAACGGGGCACCTTTGGGTGCCCCGTTTGGCCTACAGCCAGAAGTTACTCGAACCCGTTGCCGAACAGCACGATATCGGGGCAAGCATTCGGTACCGCCGAGTTGGTGATTTGCACATCATCCAGGTAAAAGCCTTCTTCCTCCGCGCCGCTATCAGAAGTGAAACGCCAACGGATCAACGCGGCGCTGTCGGCGAAGCCGTTAAGTGTGCGCGTGCGATTGACGAACACGCCGCCACTGGTGCCGGTGAAAGCACCTTGCGTGGGTGGATATCCGCATGCATTGCCCGCGGTTGCACTCAGCGTGGACCCAGCCCCGTAGCCGCCATCCGGCGGCAAGTCGACCCAAGTGGCACCGTCGTTGGTGGATATCTCCATGATCACGCCATCCCAGTTCGCTTCCAGGTTGAACCGTGTCTTGAAGGTGAGCACCGAGCTGTTACTGATCAACAACGGCGGCGTGACCACCGCTGCACAAGTATCGGCGTTGTACGTTGCCCGGTTGTCGGCCGCATTCCTGTAGCTGAGTGTGCCTACTGCGGCGCGATCATTGGTTACGCTCCAAGCATTGTCCGGCACCATGAACGACGGTGAGTCGGCCCCATCAACGAAGGTTCCAGCCGTGCTGGTGACTCCGCTGGGAGTAACCTTCTTGCGGAAAATCTCTGGTGTTTCGTTGCCGCCGTTGGGGCCGGGATTTCCGCTTGTGGTGTCTTCGGCTTTGACCACGTAATAATAGGTGAGCAGGGAAGCAACTGTGCTGTCGCTGAAACTTGTTCCGGTTACTCCGGTGGCAATGCGATTGGCTGCGCCTGGCGTGAAGAACGGGTCGGTAGAGCGATAGATGTTGTACACGATGCTGGCGGCGCTCGGACATTCAGATGTAGCCGCTGACCAGTTCACGGTGATGCCGCAAGCGGACGAAGGCGCGTTGGTCAACGTCACCGATTGCGGGTCAAACTCCGGGTACAGCGTGCACGCCGCGGTGGAGGTGATTTCAGCGCAGTTGCTGATCGGACCCTCGCCGCAGACGTCGGCACCGCGCAGCTTGTACGCGTAGCTCAGTCCGCCGTGCGTGTTGTTGTCGCTAAAGGTCAGGCCCGCGGTAGTTCCCGCGAGCTGAAAATCACTGGCATTGGCGCCGGCACAGGTTCCTGCCGCGCGGTATACCTGATAGCTGGTGGCTCCAGCGACTGGTGTGGAAACAACGTCGACCGCTCCGGCATTGTTTAGGAGTGTGGGTGCCAACGGGGCTCCAGCCACGGTGGATGCACACTGTGCCGCAGAAACCGCGAGCGAATAGCCTTGCCGATCGGAGTAGCGCAAGCCGTTGCCGGGCACATTGGTGCCAGTAACACGCAGCGTGTAGGTCCCGGCCACCGGCGCGGTGAACCTTACTTGCTCGACATTGTTCAGTATATCGGCGGCACCACCGGTGATCGATACTGCAGTCGCTCCCGTGCCAGAAAGGACGTTGCCACGATATATGTTGGCCGCCTCCTGCACTTCCAGGTTGAGGTTGTTGACCAGTGATACACCGGTCGCCAATGCAGCGGGCGGATCGAACCAGGCAAGCGTGGCGCGGAACTCTTGTCCGCTGCCAACCTGGACGGTGTACGTGTGGGTTTCACCAGTAGCGACGCCGCTTTCTTTGGTAACCGAGAAGTTGCGCAGATCACGGCTGCTGGCCTCGCTGGAAAAGAACAGGTTGTTGTCCAACCAGACGCGGCCCCAGCCGGTGACAAAGCCAGGTGTGAGCGGAATAAACGAGGTGCCGTTCATCAACGTGGCTTTCAACTCGGAGCCGAGCGGCTTGCGCACATCGGCCGCGGTCTTCGTGCCGGTGGGATAGTACCCATCGGTAAAGTATTGACGCATCAAGGCGGCAGCCCCGGCCGTCGTCGGGGCAGACATCGAGGTGCCGCTCAGGCTCTGCGTGCCGGTGCCGCCATTGGTAGCCGCGTCTTCATCGTTGCCGACTGCTGAAATGATGCCCGAACCAGGCGCTTGAATGTCGGGTTTGCGGCGACCATCACTGGTCGGGCCACGGCTTGAGAAACTGGCCGCGGTGGTGCTGTTGCCATGGCCCAGTGCGCCCACGGTCAAGGCATTCTTCGAGTGTCCAGGATGACCGATGCTGGTACCGCCGGGTCCATTATTACCAGCGGAAAACGCGATCAGCATATCCTCATTCAGCCATGTGGTCTCGTCAACTTCATAGTCGCCAGCACTATAGGCACCGCTGAAACCCGAGCCATAGCTGTTGCTGGAAATATAGGCGCCGCTAGCGCGGGCTTGCTCCCACATCAGCTTGCCGCCGACTCCCGACAGGCATCCGCTCGCGTCGTTGCCGATGTCCTGAAACAGCAACTGCGCGTTCGGCGCCATGCCATCGCCTGAGTTCCAGTTGCCCGCTGTCGGTGTCGACGTGGTGCCCGAGTCCCCGACCACCGATCCACTGGTATGAGTGCCGTGAAAACTGGTGGATGAAGAAGTCGGTGTACATTGATTGTTGTCATCGTACGGCGAAGCACCCGGCATCACGAAATAACCGAGGACCTTGTTGTTTGGAAACACTGTGCCAGGTGTCGGCGGAGTCGTGTTCTCGGCATTGGTCACGGCCTGCACCACGCCGCTGCCCTTGTCCAGTCGAATGAAGAATTCCTGGTTGCGGTCAAGCCCTGAATCAGCGACCGCAACTATCTGATTGCTACCAGTCAGACCCTTGGTCCAGATCGAAGCCTGTGCTGCGGTCGGGCCGGCCACATCGGAGGCCTGATTGGATTGCACTGGGCCCACCGAATCACGATTGTGCAGACTCGGCATCTCGAAGCGTGCCATCCAGCTCACTTGCTCAACCACTGCGGTCTCTGCAAGAAAAGCGGTCAGTTCGCTTCGCTGCACACGGAACCACGCATGTGGCAGTTCTCCGATCTTGTCGCCACCGGCGAGCACACCGTGTGTCACCGACCGCTCGAGATTTTCTGCGAAAGTCTGTTGCACTTCGCCTCGAAAGCCGAACACGTCGACAATCAGAGTTTCCAAATGCGCAGGCACCTCTTGCAGGTCTGGCGCGATCTTCCACGCCGGCTGCCACGAACCTACGAACCGCACAGCGTCATGGCTGCGCAGGCGCGGGGCCAACGGATCTTCCAGTCGCACCAGATACGCGTTGTGCGGGATGTATTCGAGCACCTCGGCACCAAGGGCATGCAAACGTTCGGCGTTGAGGCGCTTGCCCTCATTGAACTGGACCACGGCGTAGCGACTTCCGGAAACACTGGGCAATGACAGCGCACGAGAATTCAACTGTTCGCGTGTCGGATCAAAAATACCGGCCTGCAGAACCAAAAGCGGTTGACCCGCCGAGTCTGCAATGTCCTGGGCGGAGGGCGAAGCCACATCGCGTGAAGCCAGTGTGGAGCCGATCGGACGTGCGTTGAGCGCCATGGGTGCTGCGAGCACCAGACTAAGCGCAATAACAAGTGGTTTTTGACGAAGATTCAAGATGCAGCTCCCCGGCTCGCGGCCGCCTGATCAAAGAAAAGGATGATTGTGTGGCGGCCAACCCCCGGGCGGCCGCACAGCAAGCCGATCATACGCTCTGCGGCAGTCATGTGCATCGCAGGCGCAAGCCGCGTCGCCCAAGTCCCGCGCTGTCAACTAGTAATCGACTAACGGTCCTGATCGACTAACGATCCCAATCAACTAACGGTCCTAATCAACTAACGGTCCGTTCGCGTTGACGCGCCCTTGTGCGCGCTGCATCGGGCCATTGGTTGAATCAGACTGACTTCAGCCAGATTGCCCCTGATTACCGTCATGAAGAGCCGGGCCGAACGCCTCACAATTCGACGCCCTTGCTGACGTTGGACCGATCACGCCGATAAACTTTCAGTGCTCGACGGAGACAGCAGCTTCGACTAACGTGTGTGGTCCCAGTTTATTGAAGAGTCGGCATGAAGCTTGGAATTGCTTGCCGTTACCTCGCCCCATTGCTGCTAGCGTTGTCCTCGTTCAACACCCAAGCGAAATGGATTGAACCCGGCGACAAGGTCGAATTGAATGGTGATGACGGGCTCGCGGTTTTTGTCGTGGACTCGGATACGTCAATCACCAAAGTTCGCCTTGATCGCATCGGATCCATGTTCTCACTGCCCGAGCTCAAGAAACTCGGCGCGGGACGCTATCTGCGCTTGCTCAAGTTGCCTGCAGGTGAGTACAAATTTGATTCGCTGCGTATGAAAATTGATTATGTCGGTGAGTTCCACTGGCCCATCGGCGACATACCCAATTCGCGCTTCCGCATCGAAGCCGGAAAGATCAACTACGTGGGCGATGTGATCACTCGCGGTGGCGTGTATCGCACCGTTTCGATTGGCGACGCCGAACTTGATGCGATGGAGTCACTGGAACAAAGCTATCCAGGGTTGACCCAGCGTTTTGCGGTGCGCTACACCGGGGATTATCCCGATCCGTTCTTCGAATTTCTTACCAAACAAAGATCACGATTCGCCAAGTCTAAGGGCTTACCGGGACCGATGTTGCCGAAACCAACGCTCGCGCAGCGCGACTTGGCAGAGATCCTGTTTCGACAGTTCGAAGTTCAGGGCGCGGCGCTGGCGCCATCCGGGAAATTCTTGTTGGAGTATGCGATCGAAGGCACCAACAGAGTGGCGCGCATGGTCAACCTCCACAGCGGGTTGTTCATTTGGACGCCGACCGCCCAACAGTCCCCCAGCACCAACCTGGTGACGGTGCGGGTGGCCGACAACGGCACGCCCAGCCTGAGCGCCGCGCGCACGTTCCAGGTGTTCGTGATCACCGG
>JANMSL010000544.1:0-4162 GCA_031389245.1 Lysobacterales bacterium
ATCGGTTTCGGTGGCGCCGAGCTGCAGGTCAGTCAGTCCGATCAGATCTTCAAGTTCGGCGCTGGCCAGCGCCATGCCCGCGTCCATCGGGATGCTCTGCTGCTCGAAACGATGCAGTGCACTCTCCCACTCGGCGGACTGCGTCATGAGCAGCTCGATCTTGTTTTGTGCCGGCGATAAAACCTGCATCGCAACCTCTGGCGCAGGGCGCGTGAACATCGCCATGCCCAGGCCGATGACTGCGACGCCTGCTGCGATTGCCGACCAGTGTGTCTGCCAAGCCGGCTTGCGTCGTGTGCGCTCACTCTTCCACAGTGTCTGTAGCCGGGGCAGGGCACTGACCGGCGGATGCAACATCGGCAGGGCGCGCAGAGCTGCTGCCAGTGCGCGGTCTTCACCCGAGTCATCTGCGTGCATCATGTGCTGCGAATCATTGTGCATAAGCCATTCCTTCTTCTGCTACAGCCAGCAAGCCACGCAATTTCAAAGTGCCGCGGGCCAACTGGGATTTGGAAAAACTCACCGATTTCTCAAACAGCCCGGCGATTTCTTCGTGCGAATATCCCTCAACGTGATACAGCCAGACCACACTGCGCGTGACCATGGGCAATGCGCGCAGGGCCTGCTCCAGATCGCGACCGTCGAGTTGCAGTGCCGGATGCGCGTGTTCAATGGGTTCCGGGAGCTCGTCGGTGAATTCGACCAACTTGCGCTTGCGCAGCCGCATCAGCGCCTCGTTGACCGCGATCTGGCGCAACCAGCCCCAGAACGGCGCATCGCCACGAAACTGGTCCAGCTTGTTGAACAGGATCAGCATGGCGTCGTGCAGAATCTCCTGCGCCTCGTCTGCGTCATTCAACATCCGCCACGCCAGGCTGTAGACCGGGCGCTCGAACAAGCGGTAGATCTGTTCGAAGGCGCGCGCTTCGCCGCGTCTGGCCCGATCCAGCAGGCTTTGCGGTACGTCGATGGCGAATGACGAGGTGCTCACGTTGTATAGAGATGCACGAGGCCTGCCAAGCGTCGCAGGGTTTCAATTTTCACGCAAAAAAAAGCCGCGGATCGCGCCGCGGCTTCTTTCGGAGTGAGCTTGGAGCCCTGGCCCACGCAACAATGGGGTCGGTCAGGGTTCCAGCTGAGTCTGAGTTACAGACCGGTCGACATCTCGATGGTCAAGTAAACGCGCGAGTCGGCGATCTCACCAAAGCGGTTCTGGCCGTCGTTGTCGGTGTTGGCCCAGCCCAGCGTTGCTGTGACCGGTCCGAATCCCTTGGAGACGCCCAGGCCGTAGTGCAGGTAGTCAACGTCCGAGCCGTCGAAATCATACTTGTCGAGGTAGTACATGCCGACGTCACCATTGACACTCAGGCCCCACCACGGCAACTCGTGGCTAGCACTGAGTCCGAGCCACAAGCCATCTTCTTTGGTGGCGAACACGTCATTGGACCAGCCCACCGAAGCGGTGATCATTTCGTTGTAGGTGATGGCACCAATGAATTCGTTGTAGTCATAGTCGATGTCACCGTTGGTGCCGGGGTAGATATAGCGAACCACCTGCACGTCGGCGCCCCAGTCCTCGGCGATGTCAAAACTGTAACCGACAAAAAGGTCCACTTCGACATTGGCACCGTCTTCATCTTCCGGCAGCGTACCGTCCGCGGTGAAGTCGATGCTGGAGCCCCAGACGCCAGCATAGAAACCTGACTCATGTTCGAAGTTCAGGCCCGCCTGCAGCGCGGCCTCTTCTTGCGACTGGGAAACACCACGGAACACGTAATCGCTGGTCAGAGCGATATCGGCAGAGATTTCCCATGGACCAGTAGCCTCTTCGCTCTCTTCGTCCTGGGCAAACACATTACCCGCCAGCAGGAGCGCAAGGGCGGAGGCTAGCAATGACTTCTTCAACATGAGGTGTTCCTCTTGATGGTTGATCGGGGACCGCAAATAGAACGCCAGAACCCAGGCGTCTCGGGACGGGCGTCATGGAAGTGTAGTGATTCAATTCGAATTCGACCACGCGGCAGGTCGGCGCAGCAAGCTTCGCTGCCCACGACTTGGGTCGCCCCGGGCACCAAGGTGCTCCGAAGTCCCGTCGCCACACTTGATCAGTAATACCGGTTGCCCCGGTTGCGCGCTCCAGAAATTCGTGCTGCGGTGCCGCATAGGCTGTTTCTGGCTGTTTCTGGCTGCGGTCGGCCAGATCGACACAGGTGCGCTGGAGGCTCTGTCACGTTTCGAACTCGCCATTCGCGCTGAGCGAAACGAGCTGTCAGCGCGGGAATTTGCCAATGCTATGATCGGGCCGAATCGAAATTGACCCCCATGAGTCCAGTCTCGTCCATCCAGATACCCGGCTATGAGTTGATCCGCGAGCTGGGCGTCGGCGGAATGGCGACTGTGCATCTGGCCGTGCAAACCTCGCTCGACCGCAAGGTCGCGCTGAAGGTCATGCGTCGCAATATCGAGGATGCCGAGAAATTCGAAAAGCGTTTCCTGGTTGAAGGACGCACGCTGGCAAAGTTGCCGCATCGCAATATTGTCGCTGTTTACGACATCGTGAAGAGTGAAAGCGCCACTTACATCTCGATGGAGTATCTCGAGGGTGGCACGTTGCACGACCACATGGCTTCGGGCCTGTCGCTGGGCGAAGCGGTGGCCATTGTGGTGCAGATCGCCGGCGCTCTGCAGTTCGCACACGACCACAGCGTAGTGCATCGCGACCTCAAGCCGGCCAACATCATGTTCCGTGATCCGGCAACGCCGGTGCTCACCGACTTTGGCATTGCGCGCCAACAGGACGCGCAGTCGACGCGCCTGACCCAGACCGGCATGCTGGTGGGTACGCCCACCTACATGAGCCCTGAGCAGATCAACGCGCTCGAAGTAGATGGGCGTTCGGATCTGTATAGCCTGGGCGTGATGTTCTTCGAGCTGCTCACTGGCAAGCCGCCATTTCAGGGCGACTCGCCGATTGCGGTGCTGATGGCGCATCTGACCACAGCACCCCCGTCGTTGCCCGCGCCCTACGAAGAGTTCCAGCCGATCATGGATCGGATGCTGGCCAAGAATCGTGATGAGCGATTCTCCGATCTGAAGGAATTCACCAAGGCGCTGAAGGCCGTGGTGGTCAACAACGAGACCCTTTGGTCGCGACTGCAGGCAGATCCAAATCAGAGTTCGTCCGAGCAGTTGCGGGCGTTGGGTTTTTCGGTATCGCAAACAGTGGGCGATGCGTTGCAGAATCCGCTCCAGGCGCGGCGGCTGCAGCCCTCCAGTCCCGGTTTTCGCGAGCTGCCGACCCAGGGCGGCAAACTGCCGCCACAGCCTACTGCCGGATCGGCTGCGCCGCGGCAGGCATCAGTACCGGTGCAGCCTCCGGCTGGTGTATCGCGAGCAACGGCGCCACCACCTTCGCGCGAACCCAGCAGAACGCCGGTGCGCCAGCGCCCCAGTTGGTTGATGCCCGCGTTGATCGGATTTTCTTTGGTGGTGGTTTTGGCGCTGGGTTGGGTGGCGCTCAGGCAAAGTCCCGAGATCGACCCGTCGATCAAGGCTGACGTCGATCTCAGGCTATCGGCGATAGATCAGCGCATTGGAAGGGGCAAGTTGACCGTCCTTGATGGCGACGAAAATGCGCTGGACGCCTTCGCGCCGCAGCGCGAGCGAGCGCCGAAGTACGCGCGCGTGAAGCAAACGGGCGATGCCCTGCTGGCTGCACTCAAGCTGCGCATGCAGGCACAGATAAAGGAAGGAAATTTTCTCGACGCCGAGAGCACGCAGCGAGTGGTCGCGGATCAATGGCCGGATGATGCGGAGATCGTAGCGCTTGCCGAGCAGATCACGAAAGCGAGCGCATTCGCCGCGCAGTCGGCGAAGATTGAAAGTCTTCTGAATGCTGCGCGCGCGGCGCAAGCAGCCGGCCGCGATCTGGGAGCAACCGGCAGCTACGCGTTGTTGGCGCAGGCCGCACAGATCGCTCCGGCCGACAAGGGCGTCCGGGATATGCAGGCCACCGTGACACAGAGGCTGCTGCGGCCGGCGCAAGACGCACTCAAGTCGGGCAGCCTGGAGCTGGCCAATCAGCAATTGGGCAACCTCGAAACGCAGCTGCGCACCGATCCAGCCTGGATCGCGATGCACAAGCAGCTGACCGACGCGGTCG
>JANMSL010000643.1:0-2144 GCA_031389245.1 Lysobacterales bacterium
CCATCGCATCAGCGTCGGCACGCGAATGCCACCTTCAAGCAGTTCGGGTTTCTGTCCGCTCAGAGGCCAAATTTTCGAGAACCTCTCGCCGCCGTTATCACTGGAAAAGACCACGATGGTGTTCTCCTCCAAGCCGTTAGCCGCCAGCGCTTTGAGGACTCGGCCAATGGCTTCGTCCATCGATACCACCATCTTTGCATAGGTGGCCAAGCTACCGCCGTCGTTGTGCCTAAGGCTTTGCAATTTGCTGGAGCTTGCTTGATCGTCAGGCCCCTGCCATGGCCAGTGCGGTGCCGTGAAGTGCAGCGAAACAGAAAACGGATGCCGTTTGTCATGTTCGGCTATGTAGTGCGTGACCGAAAAGGGATTGAACACCGACAGACACCTATGAGAATCGACCGATCATGAATAGAATTTGAGGGTCGAAGATTCGAGATCCAGAGAAGCCGACGTTCCCAGCCGAGCCTGTGCTCCGCGGCATTTTCATAGGTGTTCACGAACTTCGCTGCCCTCATCGATGACGCTTCTGTCGCCGACTGACCGAAATCTTCGTCCCACGAAACTCCAATGCGCAACGTAATCAGTCCGCAATTGATGCTTGATGGTGTTGACATTGGCGCAATCTTGCTGGACCCGAAATCGCGCGACGACATTCCACAACTCCTGCGCGGCTTGCAGCACATCTACACGGAGCCGGCATTGCGTGAGCGTGTGTTCGCCATCCTGCAGGAAGTCATTCCGCAGCGCGTGGGAGGCGAAGGCAAGGCCGATTCAGGCACGGGTCGCCCGGGGATGGAGCAATGGAGAATCCTCGTGCTTGGGGTCGTGCGACTGGGCCTGAACGCCGACTACGACCGTATCCAGGAACTCGCCAATCAGCACAGCACGCTGCGTCAGATGCTGGGCCACGGCGACTGGTCCGACAAGACGCAATACAAGCTGCAGACGCTCAAGGACAACCTGCAGCTGTTCACGCCAGAAATCCTCGATCGCATCAATCAGGAAGTGGTCGGCGCCGGGCACGTGCTGGTAAAAAAAAGTCCCGACGAGGGGCTTGCCGCGCGCTGTGACTCCTTCGTGGTCGAAACCCACGTGCACTACCCCACGGACATCAACCTGCTGTGGGATGCGATGCGCAAGACCATCGAGATCGCCGCCGATCTGGCGCAGGCGTACGGCCTGACGGAGTGGCGCCAAAGCGCCTACAACCTGCGCCAACTCAAGGCGCTGTATCGGCAGGCGCAGAAGCTCAAGCACTCCAGTTCCAAGGACGAGGCGAAGCGTCAGGAGAAGCAAGCCGCTACACGCGAGGCGCATCGGGTCTATCTCGAGCAAGCTCAGGGCCACCTCGATCGCGCGCGAGGCACCCGGGATCGGCTGGCCAAGGTCGTGCTGTTCGAGGGCTTGCTGGGAGAACTCGACGAGTTCATGGGTCACGCCGTGCGGCAGATCGACCAGGTACGCCGCCGGGTACTGCAGGGGCAGAGCATTCCTCACGAGGAGAAGGTCTTCTCCTTGTTCCAGCCGCACACCGAGTGGATCAGCAAGGGCAAAGCGGGCGTTGCGGTGGAGCTGGGCTTGCGCACGTGCGTGGTGGAAGACCAGCACCGGTTCATCCTGCACCACAAGGTGATGGAGAAGATCACCGACGACGCGATCGCGGTGCCGATCGTCGAGGAGACCAAACGCCGCTTCGAGACGGTACGCAGCGTCAGCATGGACAAGGGGTTCCACAGCGCTGACAACCAAGCCGCGCTCGCGGAGATCGTCGATGTCGTGGTGATGCCCAGAAAGGGCAGGCTCAGTGCGGTCGATCGGGCCAGAGAGCGCGCCCCCGAATTCGTCGCCCTGCGCCATCAGCACAGCGCGGTAGAGTCCGCCATCAATGCGCTGGAGTCACACGGCCTGGACTTGTGCCCGGACCACGGGATCGTAGGCTTCAAGCGCTACGTAGCGATCGCCGTACTCGCACGCAACATTCAGCGCCTGGGCGCGATTCTGCGCCATCAGGAGTCTGAGCGAATACGAGGACCGTACAAGAAGGCGGCGTAGCCTCACTCGACACAACTCTCCAAAAAGACCGCTCGCAATGCAGCAGCCCGGGAATGACGCCGTCTGAAATTCGGCTGAACTGCGGCAAATCT
>JANMSL010000011.1:0-2160 GCA_031389245.1 Lysobacterales bacterium
GCCATGAAGATGCTGCTTTGGCTATCGGACGATCGGTGCAGCGCGATCGTATTCTGTATGTCGTCCAGGCCCTGCTCCAGCACGCCGGCTTGAGCTTGCGAGTAGCCATAGTCCATCAATGCAATCGGAGTGTGCGTGGTGTCGCTTGCGCCGCGAATTTTGAGCGCGAGTTGTTTCGCCGACAGCAGTAACGCCAGCCCTTCCTGTGTCCGCCCGGTAATGAAGAGCGTGCGACCAAGACGCATCCGCGTCTGCAGTGCATCAACGTGATCTTCGCCGTTGATCGCGATGGCCATTTGCATTGCCAGGCGCGCGCTTTTCTCGGCACCCGCGATGTCCTGCAGGCGATTCTGAACTTCGCTAAGGTAGGCGTAAAACCGCGGCAGATTTTTGTTTGGGTAACCATCCACGCTGCGTGAAACATCGATGGCACGGCCGAATGACGCCGCAGCGTCACGCACCAGGCCAGCATTCTGCTCGAGCAGGCCGCGCTGGTAGAGAGATTCGGCCAGACCGCTGGACGGCGCGTGGATCTCGAACACGCGTACCGCTTGACGCGCGTAGTCGAGCGCCCGTGGCGCATCGACATTCAGATAACGCTCGGCCAATTTGGTGAGCAGCACACCGCGAGTTTCCGAGCTGAAGTCCTGCTTGCGATCAAGAATTGCGGCAGCTTGCGCCAGCAGTTTTTCGGGTTCACTGACCTGGATCGTATTGGATCCGTACATCGAGCCAGCCAGTTCCGCCAGTGCGCCGGCGGTCTCGGTGGACTCGTTACCATGCAGTTGGCGCGTGAGCGCGACAGCTTCGCGTCGCAACCGCACCGCTTCATCGAATAGCGCCAGATCTTCATAGAGCTGGCTCAACAGTTTCAACACACTCAACTTTGCCGCTGGCGCATCAGCCATCGCGGTATCGATCTTTTTTGCGCCGAAATCGAGCAGCGCGCGCGCGCTGGTCTGGCGCGCTTTGACCGGATCGTCCTGGCTACTGGAGTTGGCGCGGAAAAGATCGCTCACGAACTCCTGCACCGCAGCCGACGTGCGTGCCTGCGTTTGGGCGCGGCGCGCCTGCCAAAGCGTGCCGGCAAGACCTGCGGCCAGCGTGATGATGAGCGTGGCGACCACTGCTACCGCCCATCGATAGCGCCGCAGAGCGCGTCCGAACACATACAGGCGTGCCCCCTCGCGCGCGTGCACTGGCTCATTGCGCAGATGACATTCGACATCCCGCTTTAGTGCGTTGGCGGTTTCGTAGCGATGCGCCGCCTCTTTGCGCAGGCATTTGGCGACAATGGCATCGAGATCACCGACCAGTAGTCGCGCTTGCAGTGGTGCGTTGACATTGGCTTGCGCAGTGTGGCTGGGCGCTGGCGCGGTCCGATCCAGAACGAGTTGCATGGCCTGCGTCGAGGGCAGGCCGCGCCTGCGCATCGGGCGCTCGCCGGTGAGCAATTCGAACAGCAGTACGCCCAATGCGTAGATGTCCGACGCAGTGGTGACCGGTTGGCCGCTCAGCTGCTCGGGTGCGGCGTAGTCAGGCGTAAACGGTGCGATCGTGGTGTGGGTGTCCTGAGCCGGCGCTGCTGCATCGAGCAACTTGGCGATGCCGAAATCGAGCAACTTCACTGTGCCCTGAGCATCGACCATGATGTTGTCGGGCTTCAGATCACGATGAATCACCAGATTGCGATGGGCAAACGCTACTGCATCGCAGACCTGGGCAAACAAAGTCAGACGCTCTGGCAGCGCGCTGGAATGGTGGCGGCAATAATCTGTCAGCGAGCGGCCCTCGACGTACTCCATCACGGTGTAAGGCCGCCCATCCGGCGCCGTGCCGCCATCGAGTAGTCTGGCTATGCCGGGGTGTTCCAGCCTGGCCAGTATGCGCCGCTCGGCATGAAAGCGATCCAACTGGCCGACAGCCTCAAAGCGCAAGAGCTTGACAGCGGCGCGTTGTTCGAAGGCTGCGTCAATACGCGTTGCTGCGTAGACTTCACCCATGCCGCCGCGGCCAATCATGTTGTCGATGCGCCATGACCCCAGACAGGTTCCCGCATTAAGCGAGGGTTGCGGCGCGCTGTCGTTGGCGCGCGCTACCCTATCGAGAACACCTACAGCGTCGTGCGCGCGCAATAGCTCGTCCAGCTCGCGGCGCAAC
>JANMSL010000662.1:0-2467 GCA_031389245.1 Lysobacterales bacterium
ATCGACAGAAACCGCTGCGCGGGTTCCGCCCCACGTGCCGCAATTGTGGGTCCGCGCTATGCGCGGACGCTGTTTGAAAACTCCGGACAAAACACCCTAAGGGCCGAAGGCCGAGTAGGCAGGACAGCTGCGTATTCCGCATGGACTGCCACCTGCGCGGCGAGATCCTCTATTCCACGACCTTGAGCACAGCATTGATTCGCGACTTGCCTTCAGGCGCATAATTGCCCCACTCTAACTCCAGCGACTGCGGGCCAGAAAGACTGATCCACTCTGCTTCCGTTGCGCGCCCCTGTTCGTCGACGCTAAGCAGACGCAGCGCGCGACTGCCAACGAGATTGCGCACTTGCAGCAGGGCGCGTGTGTCACCGATGCTGAACTCGATGGCGTCGACCACACCCGGCACGATCGCCAGTTCCTGTAGATCAAATGTTGGCAACTTCAGTCTTTGAGTCTGACCATCCTTGCCCGCCGGCAGTGCCATCTTCGCTGGCGTTCTGACGACATCCTCGAAGCTGTTGAGGAAAACGCCATCACCAAGAACCGTGAGCGGCAGACTGGCATCGGTATACAGTCCGCAATTGTCGGTGACACGGATTGTCAGCGTGTGCGTGCCCACTGGCGACGCGCTGCCGATAAATACATCTCCGAGCTGAGATACCAGGGCAAACCCGGTGTAGGTACCGATGCCTTGCAACGCGGCATTTGCCACTCCGCCATTGTCAGTCGGCGGAGCAACGGCAAATATGTCGCGGCCGCTACCCAGCATCACGGATGCCGGAGCATACGAAGCGAACACCGGCGGCGTATTCGGCGTAACCGCGACATTCAGCGTCGCCTCGCTGAACTGGTCGTCGCCGTCCGTCACGCGCAGCGTGAAGCTGGCATTGCTGGCGCCACAATGCGCCACGACGTCGGCAGTCACCACACCGGTCAGGCTGAGGGGCTCCATTTCAATGGACACGCCATTGTTGATGGCCGTATTGTCACCATTGATGGTGACGCTGAGTGCCGTTTCAGCTTCTTCAGCATCAGACACTTGCGCAATATCAACGAGCACAGGCGGGAACAAACTATCGCCTTCCCTCCTGGTAATACCTGCTGCGGCAGTCACCGTCGGTGCAGTGCTGGCCGCCGACACAACGAGCTCAAATGCACTCGTCGTCACCGCGCCACAGGCATCGGTCGCCGTTACGGTGACGATGTGGGTTCCAACCGGACCGGCGTTATCCAGCGTAACCACCCCGGAGTTTGAATCCACCGACAGCCAGCCACTGTAGCTGGGTGCCGACACGCTGTGGGCTTGCGTGAAGCCGTTATCGCGGGGCAGCACACTAGGGACTACCCGCGTGCGGCCACCGATACTTGCGCCGCTGGCAGGATAGGTGCCCAACACGGGTGGGGTATTGGCGGCAACGGTCACTGTCAGATCGGCATCTGCAAACATCGCGCCGCCGTCGTAGGCACGTAGCCCCATCAGGTGGGTACCCACGACCGCGCCGCACCCCGCATGCAGGCGGGCAGAAAAGAGCGCGCTCGAACCAGAGACGACCTTGGAAATGCCGAAGACAGACAGTCCGGATGGAACCGAAGTGGTTTCCAACAGCAGACCGCTCGGCGGCGTCTCCGCATCGGATACCGAAGCAATGTACGCATAAGTCGCCGGACTGTCCTGCGTGAGCGTAATTTGGGCCGCGGTTGGCGTGATGCTCGGCGGCGTATTCGGGCCGCCGCGTCTATCCCCGCTGATACCCGATGCAATTCTCGCGCGTGAATCGCCCGGCGCCTGCTGGATGTTGAGCATGACGACACTGTCGCCCGGCCCTCCCACGATCGCCGTATCCCCTGACACGGCAACCGAATAGCCAATCTGATTGCCGTCCACTTCGTCGGCGCCCTCGACGTTGCCAGCACCAGTCAACTTCGCCTCCTGCACCACCGATTCAGTGACCGTCTCTTGCAACGAGGCCCGGTTAGCGTCGTCCATGCCTGCTGGCTTCGCTGGAAAGCCAGTAGCGAATGCCGGCAAGGGCAACCACGCCAGAAGCATTACCACACACCCTGTCTGAATCGTTCGGCGGATATTGCGCATTTGGTTTGTTGTTCCGATGAGCCTAAGAGATTCAAGAGCATGAAGTTGTATTCTGCCACGGACGTAAGCCACCGCCTGGCCGGGCAGCAGCCCTGACTGAAAGGCTTACTTCTTAACGCGTGTTCTGGCATGAAACCTGATCATTTCATTTGCAGGATTGGCTGGGGCACGAAAACATAGGCGAAAACATAGGGGTCAAATTTACTTATTGCTATTCAACTGCGCGCACACCCGTGCCACAAGATCGCGTGTTGCGCGGTCATCCTCCGCCCTTTGGCGCGCGCGGCCAATGGCCGTGGCGACGCTGGTGTAGTGGCCGAGCTTGAATGCTTCGGCAAGCGCGCTCAAGCTCATTTGACCTTCGATCTGGGCACG
>JANMSL010000085.1:0-16753 GCA_031389245.1 Lysobacterales bacterium
CTTGTTGATCGCGACCACGACAATGCTGTTATAGAACTTGCGCTCATAGATATAGACGTCGTTGCTCATCCAGCGTTGAGTGATCGAGCCGTAACCGAGTGCCTCGTTGTTCTTGCGCAGCGTCGACAGATTCTTGATCAGGTTGAACGCGGTCGTGGTTTCGCTGAAGGCCGGCATCTTGCGGCGGTTATCGGGATCGTCACCGCCTTCTAGATACTGCTCGCTGCCGTAGTAGATGCATGGAATGCCGCGCGCCGTCAGCACGAACGCCAATGCTGCTTCCAGGTGCTTTCGATCGTCGGCACTGGTATCGACGGTGAGAAAGCGTTTGCGGTCGTGGTTGTCGACGAAATTGACCAGGTCGTTCTGGTAGGCAAAGTCGGTCTGCTGCTGGGTAATGACATTGTTGAGATTGGTGAATGCGCCGCCCTGCCCGAACACGCTGTTGATGGTGGTGAACATCGGGAAGTTGAGTTCGGCAATACCGCTCTTGTTGCTGAACTTCACCATGTCCTTGTAGAGCGGGTTGTTGCTGTCGTCAGCAACCCACTCGCCGAAGACGAAACTGCTCTTGTTGCTGTAGATGGTATTGGCCAGGCTGTATTGCCAGCCCCAGTTGACGTGCTTGGTGGCGTCGATACGGAATCCATCGACACCATGGTTTTGCAGATTGGTCACTGCCCCTTTGAGCAACGAATCGACAGTTGCATTCTGCTGGTTCAGATCGGACAGATCATAAATAGTGAAGTACTGGGTTTCATATGGTGAATCCCATTGCGCACCGCCCATGTTCACGCCGGTCTGGAAGAAGCCGCCGGGGTTGCTGGCATAGGTGGCCTGCAACACCCCATTCAGCGACAGGCTGCCGTCATCACCCGAGTTGCGAATATTGGAGTGATTGGGCGCGAAGTCGACAATCACCTTGATGCCATTGTTGTGTGCCGCGGTGACGAAATCGTCGAACGCTTGCCAGCTTTGGCCACTGGTGGTGAAGTGTTCGTCGGGTCGCTGCGTGTCGCGCATTTCATAACCGTGATAGGGCGCGATGGAGCCGCCAACCGCCAGCAGATTGCGATTGTCCAGCGGCGACGTCACCCAGATGGCGGTGATGCCCATGTTTTTCATGTAGGTCATTTTCGCGGTCAGTCCCTGGAAATCTCCGCCCAGGTACTTTTGCAGATTGGTGCCGGACGCATCAAACAACGGATCGGCTGGATAATTGTTGAGGGTGCTGCCGTCAAAAAAGCGGTCAACGAACACCTGGTAGATGACATCACGGTTGTAACCAGGACGCAGCGCCTGCGCGTTCGCTGCCTGCATCACGCACAGCGCGGCTGGAATTGCCAGGCAGGCGGCGATCATCGTTGAGCAACGCTGCGCGCGCGCGCGCCAGGCAACCGAGAAATGTTTCATCAAACCCTCCCAAGTCCGATTAACTTCTTGATGGAGGAGCGACCGATGGACGCTCCATTGTTGCCCACGCAGCGATCGGCTTGAAGTCGAGCGATCGTTGCGATCACTCCTTCTCAACTGGCTCATACGACCAGCGCATTCGGCAAAAGCAGACTAGAGCGCCACCGCGAATGTAACAATGTGTTGCATACGTATTCAGTGCGGCCCGATCGGACCCAAGCACCCAGCGCCACCAACGTCTACCGCACACAAGTACTACGGCGCGTTCATTATTCCGCGCAACGCAGCGAACCACCGGACATTGACGACGACACTGTCATTCAGCACATCGAACAGCACAGAATCGACATTCGCCGGCGCCTTCGCCGCGCGCCTGGCTTGCATCGCCAACCTCGGCTATGTCCATCCCAACGATCGCACTTGTACCTGAGCAGCTGACGCGAGGTGGGAGCAGCGGTTTGATGCGAAGAAGCTTTTGCCGACAGCGTCCGACCACAGGTCGGACCCACCAAGCATGTGAGTAACTATCTGCTGACAGCGTCCGACCAATGGTCCACCCCAGCAAGCGACGGTGGGTCCGCGCTATGCGCGGACGCTTTTTGCATGGCGATGAGCGGCCCTAGGTAGCGACCTTTGACCGCGACCGTCACCACCACTGCACCCATTGCCGCACCGATCACACCATCTTGACCCGCTGTTGATCGCAGCGTAGCCTGCGCACATTCGTCCCGGGGGACGGAGCGCACAATCCCAATTGATCGCGCGCACAATTGTCGAGGCCGATTGACTGTTTGGGTCGGTGCAATCGATTGAATGGTTGGTCTGGTTGACTGCCTGTGGAGCGTACCCCGTGAACGTATTGCCACTATTCCCGTTTCACATGGTTGCCTGCGGCGCGCCTGCGTTCGTTCACGGCCGTGCGGTGCGTGGTGGTGCAGCGAGCCCGGATCAACGCCTGCGCCAGACACTCTTCGACGTCCCCACACTCGGGAGCCGGTCATGCCCTACTACTACCCGCTACTGAAGCTGACCAAGGCTATGCGTAAGCCGATCATTGCCGGATTGCAACGGCTGCGGGCGGGTTTTGGCACACCGCTCAGTCCGCATCTGATCAAACCTATTCCGGAGCGTGACCTGCGCCGCAATCTGCTCATTGCCACCTGGAACATCCGCGAGTTCGATTCGGGAAAGGGCGGCAAGCGATTGGATGAAGCGATCTACTACATGGCCGAAATCATCGACCGTTTCGATCTGGTGGCAGTGCAGGAAGTGCGTGACGACCTGTTCGCATTGATGCGCCTGATGGAGGCCCTCGGCAAGCATTGGCAATACATGTGCACCGATGTCTGTCTGGGGGTGCAGGGCAATGGCGAGCGCATGGCATTCTTGTACGACTCGCGCAAGCTGTCGTTCGGTGGCCTGGCCGGTGAGCTGGTGATCCCCGGTAACCTGACCGCCGTGCAATTCGCGCGCACCCCGTTTATCACCAGCTGGAGAGCGGGCTGGGCGCGGTTTGCACTGTGTACCGTGCACATTTTCTACGGGCAGTCCAAACCCGACGACCCGCAACGGATTGCCGAAATCGGCATGCTGGCCAAGCTGCTCGGCAAGCGCACGCGTCAGCACACGGTGGACCGCGGCGGCGAGAAAATCCAGATCAAGGGCGAGAACATCGTGCTGCTCGGCGATTTCAATATCTTCGGGCGCGATGACGTGACCATGCAGAAGCTGATCGAAGACGGTGTGTTCTCGATCTCGGAAGCGCTGCAGTCGGTGCCTGGCTCCAACGTAGAGAAAAAAATGCTCTACGATCAGATTGCCTGCGGCTCGTACAAGTTCCGCTTCGAACCCACCAAAAACGCCGGCATCTTCGATTTCTACGAATACGTCTTCCGCGAGCAGGACGCGCCACGCTTCGAGGCCTTACGCGGCAAGACTTCTTACAAGCAATGGCGTACGCACCAGCTGTCCGATCACCTGGTGATGTGGCAGGAATTCAAGATCGATTTCGCCGACGAATACCTGGTCGAAGTGCAGAAACAGGATATGGTCGACGCATGATCCGTGATGATCGGACGCCACCGCTTGCTCAGGAATTCATACCTGTGCTCGAGCGCGGCCACGGCTCGTCGGTTCAATTCCAGCTCAATCCTCAAACCCATGGGTAAACCCGCTGGCGAAAGGATCAAAATCAAGAGGCACGCTGGGCGCAGTGAAGTTCAGATAAAACCACCAACCGCGTACGTCATTGTGCAAATCGATGTCGCTGTGTACGGCACAGTTCACCCCGGGGCCTGGGGGATCGCCGCCGGGGAGAATCTCCGAAAGCGGAAGTCCACCGATCAGCGGAAATGTCGCGGGAATAATGACCGCGTCGGCATCGCTCTCGCGCAGAAATCCCTTCATCAGGCCGTTGACCGTGCTGCCGGCCGGGTTACCGACAAACGTTGCGGCGATCTGAGCATCCTGCAGCGGCACGGCGATACCGCCGAGGTCCAGGGAGATCGTGCCGACCGGCGAACCGAAGCAAGGCGCGTTGGCGCTGATCACGCCTGGGATATAGCCATGCAAGGCTGCCGCTATCGGTTCGAGGCAGGGCGCACTCGACGACAGCACAGCGTCCCCAGTTAGCCCGGACGACGCGAACAAACTGCAGGCAGTCGACGCCAACGGCGCGGTACACGCCGCGTCGCCCGAATCGAACGGATTCGTCGTTAGGCTCTGATCGAGCGGTTGGAACAAGAACACGTTGGACAGATCCAGTAGCCCATCGGCCGGTGTGTCGCCGTCGGTCTGGATGCTGGTCTGCAACTCACCATTGACCGAAAATCCCACAAGGGGCGTGTCGGTCACATCGCGACAACCGATTAGATTCACGAAGACGTGCGGATCGCGTAGATCCAGATCGTTCATGCGAAACGCCGTCACTTGCGCAGACATATCTGCGCTTGCCAGAGCAAACAGCGTCAGCGACCAGTTGCGCAGGCCAGCGAATGTTTGAATGTTCAATCGGTCGGGTCCTTTTTCCACTGGGGCGCCGTCGGATTGTAGTGAGTGATTGAGGCGAGCGCCCGGCACTCCAGTGAAATCGGTCCGCGCTGCCGTCGGCCACACACAATGACCGCAGCCCTCAGCCGCGATCCATTGGATCGAGCGATGCAACGGCCAAATCCTGTGTCGAAACGAAGCGCTCTGCGCGTTCAATCGTGGGGCGCAGTCGTTGCAGCTGCGGTTCGATCAGGGCCGCATGGCGCCGCCATTTATCTGGGCCCGGTTTCGACAGGGTATGCCGTGCAAGCGGCAGGCTGCCATCGATCGGCCGGTCCCAGATCAATCCGAGCGCTGCACAAACGTGCTCGATTTCGCGTCTGGGATTGGCAACGATGCGGTCGTAGCGCGCGACTATGACGCGTTCACGCGGCAACGCTTCGAGATCGTCCAGCAACAGGCGAGTGGTGGTTTCCCATTGATGCGCGATGACCTCGCCCAGAGACTTGCCACTCACTGACTGCCAACCCGGGGTCAATAACAATGACCAAGGCAACCCCTACCAGCCGGGCAAGTCCGGATAAGTGCAGAACCGGCCGGATTGCCAGGCCTCGATCATGCTGCCCATCACCTCACGCGGATCTCGATGCAGGTATACGAACACGCCCTGAGCAAAAACCTGATTGAGAAACGGTACGCGCAGTGAGTTCTTTGGGGTTTTTTCCAGCATGCGCAAACGCCCGGTGCCGGGTCGCTGGCCATCACGATCGACCAAGGCAGAGTGAAATCGTTGTCGCAACTGGTCGATTACGGCGGGTGTTGCTTCGGCCGCGGTCAGCCGATTCGAGCCCAGGTTGTTTCGGGCGGGACTGAGCTGCTCAATGCCTTCGATCAGCGCGTGACTCTCACCACCACTGGTGTAAACGCCGGGCGCCCTGGCCAGGGTTTCGAACAGCAGGGTGGAGCCCGAACGCGGTGATGAGACAATGAAGATGGGCCGCTCGAACACTGGGTCTGCCGCGGCCACGCTTGACGCGCCGCTGGCGTCGCTGGATACCGGCGCAGTGGGGTAATCCGAAGTCACTGCTGTGGCATTCGCACTTCCGGTAACGGCTACCTTGGCGACCAGCGTTTGCATGGCACTGGCGAACAGAAGTTCGTTCTGCAAAACCATCGCACCGCCGAATTGATTCACCTGCTGCGTGAACAAATCGATCGCTTGTCGATACACCGGCCAGCCTTCACGGCGCTCGCCATACGCGGCCCAGAGCGCCTGCCAGTGACGACAGAACTGAGCAGCGGCCTGACGCATCTGTGGCAAAGCCGCGTGCGGCAGCGCATCGCCGATCAGGAAACCAATACGCGAGGTGATTTCCCACGGCGTCATCACCACCGGAACATTGACGCTTTCGAACAGCAACGGTACATCGGCGGCGTTGCCGGGAGCGATATCCTGCGGACTCCACTCGCCCGAGAACGCGCGCTGATTGTGGTCTCGACCAGCGCCGACCAATCCCCAGAAGCGATCGCCGCCGACAGTGTCGGCAACCAGGTGAATGCGCGAATCGTCGGCATCGTTCAACACCCGATGCTGCCGCCACGTGTCGAAGATCCAGCACTCGCCAGCAGCCATGTTGACCTGCGCGTCACCGCATTCGAAGCGCACCGTGGGCTGGGTCACGATCGGAATATGGATGCGAACCCGATCGCCCCAGTAATAACCCTGATCGGCGTGACGGGTAACCTCGGCGTGTCCTCTGAGTCGCATCAGCCGGGTTCGTCCCAGCGTAACGCCGAGTGCACCCAGCGCCTGCATCAGATAGCGGCAGCGTTGCCATAGCGGTGTCGGACGCATCACACCGGTAAAACTCTCGTTCCCTGGTTAGCCGTCGACAACGATCAGCGGCAACATCGAGTTGCCAGGAAATCCCTGCGGGTGCGGCATCCAGCAAGTATCGCCCAACGCGTCGATTTCGGCAGCGAGGGTTTGCGCGTCAAACCGCAACGGGAGCTGGATAAAGGGAGCGGCAAGTTTCATCGAGACAAGAGGTTGTGCTGAAGGGGTTGGTGCATCCAGCGCCAGAGTACCGTTTCCCAGCCCCACGCTCCAGACATGCGAACGCGCTTGAATTGAGAAGGACGCCGCGAGCAAGATCACCGTGTGCAGGGTCAGCAACATCTCCGGCGTCAGCCCCTCGCCGCGAAGCGGATTACCCGGTTGAGCCTCGCGCGGCTAAAGGCTCAGCCGCGCGCGTTAAACAGCCTTGCTGCAGCACATCGGCCAACGCCACGGCCGGGATCGACAGCGGGCGCATGGGTTCCACGCAAACACAGCCAATCGCGTTTTTCCGACTTATCCGCGAATTGCGGCGGGCACTATGCTGTGCGTCGCCACATCTGGCGCAAAGCAGGAAACCAACATGCGTGTACTTCTTGTCGGTGCAGGTGGCACTCTGGGCACAGCCGTCACCGCGGAACTCGGCGTCCGGCATGAGATCGTGCCGGCTTCGCGCAGTGCCGGGCTGCGCCTGGATCTTTCCGACAGCCACAGCATGCGTAGCGCATTGCTTGGCGGCGAACGCTTCGACGCAATGGTGTCGGCCGCGGGCAATGTGCACTTCGCCGCGCTGGAGGAAATGACCGAGGAACTCTATGCCATCGGATTGCGCGACAAGCTGATGGGTCAGGTGAATTTGGCCCTGATCGGGCGCGAGGTGCTCAACGACGGTGGGTCAATCACGCTGGTGACCGGGATTCTCTGCGAACAACCGATTCGTTTCGGCTCGTCGGCCAGCATGGTCAACGGTGCGATCGAAGCGTTTGTGCGCGCGGCCGCGATTGAGATGCCGCGCGGCATTCGCATCAATGCGGTCAGTCCCAACGTGTTTCAGGAATCGATGCCCGGCTATGCGCCCTATTTCCGCGGCTTTGAAGCGATCCCGGTGGCGCGGGCGGCGCTTGCCTTCAGCCGCAGCGTCGAAGGCCATCAGACCGGCCAAATCTATCGAGTCTTCTGAAATTCAGAGTCTTCCGAGACTGCCGCTATGCACGCGCAGAGCTTCCGTCGCCTGGCGAGCCAGACGGGATCGCGGCGAGCGCCGTTGAGAAAGGCGTCCTCGCCGACTTGCCAGTGTCGGTTGACTTGTTCTGATGCGGTTCACTGCGTTCGCCACATCGTACTTTCCGCGTGCACCACCCGCTACCGATTGTGAACTGCTTTTTTATCTCGGCGCTGAGGTTCGCCGATTGGTCAGGAACGCAGCCACCGAGATCACGATCAGCACGACGCCAAATATCGAGTTCCATGAACCGCCGCATTTGGGACAAATGAGGATCGGTCCAAAGCCGAGGTCAACGAAGGTGAAGACGCCGAGCAGCCCGAGAATTGCCCACGCCGCAATGCCTATGAAATTGCTGTTCATTCGGTTTCCTTTCAATGGTCGCAGATTCGAAGTGCCCGAAACCGTCGCGACCTTCCGGCGACGAGCGCTAGCTTGGAGCCTGACTGTTTTCACACCGCGCGAGCCGTTGCACGGCTCGCGCTTATTGGCATTGCCTGGCTAATTTGCAGCGGGTGCTTGCTGGCCTGTGACGACATGGGATTCGTCAAGACTGGTGCTTGCCAGGTATGCCCCGTCCTTGCCCGGCAGATAGTGCGCGGACACCTGATGCGTGCCGGGCCGAAGGTCCTTGGTCCGCCATCGCGCCTGCCCGCGTGCGTCCAGCTTCACCGCAGGTCCAACTTGTTTGCCATCGACGATGAACTGAACCGTCCCGGTGGGCACGCCCTCGCCCTGCACCCGCGCGACACTTGCGGTGAATACCACGAGCTCGTCGGGTTTCGTGGGGTCCTTGTCATCGATGACAACCACTTGAGTCGCGCCGGTTTCAATTTTTTGGCTCAGCAGATAAGTTTTCGCGAAGCCGATCTCGCCGGTAACCTGCACATCGAAAACGCAGTCCGCCTTTCGATTCTTGCCGACCACCGCGCGACACGCACGTTGCGCAACCGCCAGAGTGGCCGGCTGCACCGGGGTGGTCTCGGGTAGTACGCAGGGCGGCTGCTCAAGTGGCCAACTTGCCACAGTAAATGTCGACGTCGACGTGCCTGGTGCATAGTCGAACAGACTGGTGCTGTTGGTCACGCGCCAGGAATCCGCAAACTTCTGGTACAGATCGACGTAGCGCTGATGCGCAGCGGCCGGCTTTGCGCCGAGTGAAGTTCCGTCCGCAAGCGCTGGCAGCCAGCTGCCTGGGCTGCGTGCGCCCATCACCCCCTCCAGTGCGGAGGTGTGAAACACATTGACATTCAAATACCACTTGCTCTGGCTTGCCCACCAACCCGGAGTCACCACCAAGGTGGTTTCATCCGGGAAATCAATTTGTATACCGCCGCCGGCCGACGCAAGCACGCGGCCCCCACCACCGAAGTTGAGCCCGGTCGGCGGCAGCGTGGTGAGCCTGCCGTCCACGCGCAACTGCAAACCAGAGGGATCTGGCTGGCCACTCAGGTTGGGTTGAAAAGTGACGCGTCGCGTACCGACACGCGCGGCCACGGCGGTGTTGAGACTCACGCAGGTGGTCAGTCCGGTGTAGCTGTTGCCGATCACCGACGCAGTGGGGATGGCCGTCTGCCGCGTCTGGATCTGCATGCCGCTGCGATCACGCAGGACTACGAACTCACCCGCGCTCTGAAAGTCGTAGTGGATGCCATCGACCGTGGTGATGTGCGGGTCGCCTTCGTTCGCCGCCGCCCCACCGGTAACCCGATCAGTGTAGGCGTCCCAGCGGCTGGTGCCGTCCGGGTTGTCGGCGGTGCTGTTGGACACATCCGCCCAAATCGGATGGGCCAAGCCCTGGAAATAGGCAAGCCCGGAATAGTCGCCAAATTGGATATCGAGCTGACCAGCGGCGGGCGGGTTCGAGCCGGTGCCGGCCGAGGTGCCGTCGCCAACCTGCGCATTGGCAAAAAATGCCGGCGTCGCACCAGTGGGCGTCGCGATCGAACAGAACTCCTGCATGGCGGTGTTGGTGGCAGAGTTGCGTGCATCGTGCCAGCACACGGCGATATTGCCCGACAGCGGATTGCTCGCAATGCGTGGCAGAAACTGACTTCGTGTAGTCGCGTCATCGTTGACGCGAAGCGGCGGATTGCTCCAGGTGCCGCCGTTGTCGTCAGAGAAGCGCAACATGACGTCGGTGTCGTTGTTCTCGTTGGCGGTCTCATCGTTATAGACCAGATAGAGCCGTCCGAAATGCGGGCTCGCTGGATTACCGTTGACCGCATCCAACGCATCGAAGGCGAGTCCGGCCTCGGCGTCCACCGTTCTGGTGGCCTGTGCCGGTATCACGTCAAAACCGCCGACGTTGGTGGTCGTCGCCGCGACACCTGCGTTGAACGGGTTCGGACCAAGTCCATCGGGATCGGTGTTCACCCTGATCGTGGCCGGACCTTGGCCGCCTACCGGCGTCTGGCAGGTTTGCACCACGGCGCCTCCCGGGGCGATCGCCAGGTCGCCGAAGGTGCAGGCAACGGTATTCGGAATCGTAACCAAGGGAATAAAGGCACCGACATTGGCCGCCCCAAGTCCGGTGACCGGCGCACCCCGCGTGACCATCTGATTGCTTTGGTTCCACACCACCCAGACTTGCCCGGCAGCAGCTGCCACCGTTGGCTGATCGACGCTGGCCGGGCCAAACGTGGCCACGGTGCTGAAGGTTGCGCCACCATCTGTGCTGAGCAAGGTCACGATCGTGTTCGCGTCGCCCAGATAGGTGACGAAGAGATTGCCAAAGTTGTCCCAGGCCAGCGTCGGATCGCAACAGGCGAGTGAACCCTGATTGGCATCGCCATCGGCGATGGTTTTGTCGGCATCGGGATAGACCCAGGTCAGCCCGCCGTCAGTGCTGCGTGTAGCAAACAGGCCGCCAGTAGCGTTGTTGCAGGACGCAAACAGCTGCAACTTGTTGGTAGGGTTCTTGGCGATCGCGCATTCGTTTTGGTAGTTGGCCATCTTCGATGTATTGCGATCGGTGCCGCCACTGACCTGGGCGTGCACGGCGGAAACTGCAACTACACAAGCCATTGCAGTCAGCACAGCAAACAGGTTGGTTCGCAGCAACGGGGAAATGCGAGTTGAATTGCGCATGGTGAGCTCCTTCATTGAGCGGGCGCTGTGGCCCAGGTTCCGCGCTTGGCGCGCTGGGCCTCTTTCTCGGCCATGGAGAGTTTTTGGTACTTGTAGTCGTAGTTGGGCTGTCGGCGTACCAGGCCCGATCTGACCAGTTCCAGACCCACGTCCTGAATCCCACGTTGCGGATCATCTGTCTGCAGCTGCCCCACCATCTCGCCCTTCTTGTTGAAACCGTCAAAACGCAGCCGGACGTTTTGCCTGAGCACCAACTTGGACACGAATTCCTTGGAACTCTTCACCAGCTGCGCTTCCCTGGGCATCAGAACGCCAGCGATCCGCACCTGATATTTCCCTTCGCCATAATCCAGTACTACGAGATCAGCGCTCTTGACTTCAATGACCTTGCCGTAAATCGAGTCGCCGGCAAACGCCGACAGCGGCGCACATAAAAGCATCAACAGACAGCACAGCGTGGTGAAATACCCAAGCCTGTGCGAACTCGAAACAAATCTTTGACGTGGAAAATGAGTAGCCATTTCTCTCTCCTTATCCTCTCGTTGAGAACGCGCCCTGCGGGTGGTGCCGGAACTTGCCTGCATCCCCGGAGCTACCGGCGTGAAAACCCAGTAACCGAGAGTGCCAACGCTGGCCAAAGCCGAATGCGTGCACACTGATGGGTGGTGGCACCGGGTGCCGCAATTTGCATTTGCATGCATCTGCATTCTGGCTATGTACGCTAGCGCTGGCGCGGGCATAGTGCACCTGTATGAAATTACAGGTTAGGAATAACACTGGATCTGCCAGCGCGGCAATTTGTCGCGGTTCTCAGTTAATGCCCGCGTAGGCCGGGACAAATGCGCTGCACAGTTCACATAATGCGCGCTGGGACTGTGTTCGACGGGTTGAATCGACGCCGGCGCGGCAACCCCGAGAAAATTAACCGCACTGGCGCTGGCAGAGATACTGTTCTTGGCCGAATTGGGTGCTGCAATGCGCTGAGCGCCGGCCAATATTCGGTCCGCTCCAATCGGGTTGATGGTCACTTCAGCGATGGTGCACGCGCGTTATGGCGCGACGCCGAGCCCGGGTGCGCTGTTCGGCGCGCAGGCACGGTCGAGGTACGCTAGCGTCTGTTCCCACTGCCGACGCAATCGCGTGAACGACGAGCCGAAAGCAGCCAAATCCATCGATGTGCTGATCATCGGCGCCGGCTTCGGCGGCCTGGCGATGGCACACACGCTCGATGAACTGGGCAGCGTCAATTACCTGATCGTCGAGAAAGCCGATTCCGTTGGCGGCACCTGGCGCGACAACATTTATCCGGGCGCGGCCTGTGATGTGCCCTCGCACTTGTATTCGCTGTCGTTCGCACCCAATCCTTTTTGGTCACGGCTGTTTCCAGGACAGTCCGAGATACGCGCGCACTTGGAAGCCCTGAGCGCCGGCTGGCGTGCGAAGCAACGTATCCGCTTCGGCTGGACGTTGCGCTCGATGAACTGGGATGCGGGTGCGCGGCTTTGGCGCGTGCAAAATGCGGGCGGCGAATGTATCGACGCACGTGTTGTCGTCGCCGCCATGGGCGGATTGCATGTGCCCAGTTGGCCGGATATCCCGGGTCGCGACAGCTTCGCCGGCGCGCAATGCCATAGCGCGCGCTGGCGCCAGGAAATCAGCATCGCGGACCGTCGCGTCGGCGTGATCGGCACCGGAACCAGTGCGCTGCAGCTGATTCCAGAACTGGCGCGGACGGCGGCGTCGTTGCACGTATTCCAGCGCACACCCGTTTGGGTGTTGCCCAGACCAGATTTCGCGATTCCGCATTTTCTGCAACGCGCTTTCTCCGCTTTTCCCCCGCTACGATTGGCGTTACGCGGGATGCTCTATCTGCTGTTGGAGAGTATGTCGCTGGCCTTGTTGAAGCCACGCAGCGCATTCTGGGTGAAAGCCATAGCACGGCGTCACCTGCGCAAGCAGGTTGGCGATGTGGCGATGCGTGCCGCGCTGCAGGCCGATTATCCGATCGGCTGCAAGCGCATCGCGATGTCGAGTGACTTCTATCCGGCACTGACACGCGATCATGTGCGTCTGGAAACCATGGGCATCACCGCGATCGAGCCGAGCGGTGTGCGTCTGTCCGATGGCCGCTTGATCGAACTTGACGTGTTGGTCTACGCGACCGGCTTTCGCCCGATGGACGTGCTCGCCAGTGTCGACGTGCTGGGCGAAGCTGGGCAATCACTGGCCGCCTACTGGGCCGATCGACCACGCACTGCCAACGGCGTGGCAGTGCCGGGCTTTCCGAATCTGTTCTTCGTGCTCGGCCCGAACACCGCGCTCGGCCACAACTCTGTCTTGTACATGATCGAAAGCCAGGTCCGCCATATCTCGCGCCAGCTGCGCCAAATGCGCGTCGACGGCAGCACGCGCATCGAAGCCACTGCCGGCGCCGAAGCCCGCTTCATGCAACATATCGACCAGGCATTCCCGCGCACCGCGTGGGCGGGCGGATGTCGCAGCTGGTATCTGAACGCGCACGGCCGCAACATCGCGCTATGGGTGGGGTCGTCTTATGCTTATCGGCGACGCACTGCGCATCTGCGTAGCGACGATTACACTATCGATTGATCCCGGTGTCGCCGTTGTCGATCGCCTACGGCACTTCGACGCCGCGCCTGCGATTCACCAAGTTCTCAGCTGTGCGCGATGCGTAACGGTTGATACTGCGCCGACGCTATCGCTCCGCGCCAACAGAAAGCTGCTCGAGCACACCGGCTCTGCACAGTTCATCGGGACCGCGGCGCAGTCGCGCTTCGAAATCTGCGCCCAGAATGCCGGTGCAGCGGAATCCAAAAACCAGATTACGTCCTGCGCGTTTGGCGGCATAAAGCGCGCTGTCGGCGATTTCAATTACACGCTCCCAATCCAGTCGCTGCGGCAGCTTTGGATCGAATGGATAGCAGGCGAACCCGATCGATGCGGTGCAGCCCAGGTTCTTGCCGCCATCGATCTTCACCGAATTTTCGGCAATGTCCTTGCGCAGACGCTCGGCAATGCGCAGCGCGTCCGCTTCGTCATCCGCGGCAGCGACCACGAGAAACTCCTCACCGCCCCAACGCACCACGATGTCTTGGTCGCCAAAGTGGGCTCTGAGCAATGTGCCCAACGAACTCAATGCCTGGTCGCCACTGGTATGGCCGTACTCGTCATTGATCGATTTGAAGCGATCAATATCGATCAATAGAAAGGCGAGACGGCGACCGCCTTGAGCAGTGTCGAGCAACTGCGGCAGTCGACGTTCCAACGAGCGTCGGTTGCCTAGCCCGGTGAGCGTATCGGTCTGGCTCAATTGCTCAATGCGACCATACGCCGCCTCCAACGCAAGGTGCGCACTGTGCATGCTGGCCATGGCTTCGCGCGTCTGTGCCGCGGCTTGATCCAGACGCCGGTAGTTGTCGGCGTTATCCAACGCGATGGCGGTGTAGCTGGCCAGGGCGCGCAGAAATTCCAGGTGCGCCGACGAGTACGCATGCGGCCGCGGGCTTTGCACCGACAGACAGCCGATCACTCGCTGCTCGATGCGCAGCGGTAGATAGACCACCGACTCCATCGTCTGCCCCTGTTTTGCTGGCAGCGGATGCCTGACGTAGTCGGCCAATTGCTGGTTGGTGGCGGTGACCAATTCGCGACACTCACGCACACACCAGACTGCTGGCCGCCCCTCCTCGCTCATTGAATACTCCAGATTGGCGCGACGCACGTCGCCTTCAATCAGATACTCGAGCTCGATCAGTTGGCTGGCTTCGCGATAAATGGCAATGAGAAATACATGCGCATCCAGTCGCGCGCGCACCTGGCGATAGACGCGATCCGCTGCCTGCTCGAAATTGAGCGTCGCGGTCAGCTCCTGGCCAACTTCGCCGAGTTTGAGAATGTCCGCCGTACGCTCGGCCACTTGTTCGGCGAGCAGTTTCTGGCGCTGCGCCAGCAGGTGCAGGCGCGCGTAGAACAGGCCGGCGACCGCGGCAATCAGCGCAACAACACCCAATAGGCGCGCCCAGGCAGTCTGCCACCAGAACGGCTGAATGGTAATCGCCAGTTGCGTTTCGGCAGCGCCCCATGGTGCGTCTGCTGTGCGCGCACGCAACCGGAATCGATAGTCGCCTGGTGCCAGATTGGTGTACGTGGCTACGCGCCGTTTTGCCTCGGCGTTGATCCAGTCTGCGTTGAATCCATCCATGCGATAGGCGAAACGCAATTGCTCGGGTGCGGCAAAATAGGGTGCCGCAAACGCCAGACTCAAACTACGTGCCTGCCCAGCGGGGATAGTGAGTTGCGTGGTGCGATGCAGGGCATTGATCAGGGGCGAGTGAGCGTCCAGACTGCTCAATTGCAGCGCGCGATCGTCGAGCTCTATCTCGGTCAACAGCGGCAGCGGCGGCGGCGGCAAGTCGCTGACTTTTTCCGGATCGAACACGGTAAAGCCCGATGCGCCGCCGAACGCGATCTGGCCGGCGGCAGTGGTGGTATGCACGAAAGCGTAGTAGCCGCGGTCGATGGCGCCATCGGCTTCCCCGTACGACGTGAACTGCGAAGTCGCTGGATCGAAGCGAGCGATGCCGGCATTACTGCTCATCCAGAGCCGGCCGTTGCGATCTTCAATAACACTCTTGATCGCGTTGCTGCTGGCACCACCGGCACGCGGGAATACTTCGAAGCGCGCACCGCTCAAGTTGGCGGCATCGGAGAGATACATCCGATGCAAGCCAGCGCCGGTCGCCAGCCAGGCAGCGCCGTCGGAAGCGCGTAGAAATCCATGACAGGTATCCGATTGCAGGGCGTCTGCGTCCTGTGGATCGGCACGCAGACGTTGCTTCACAATCAATCCGTCAGTGGAAAACCAGTACAAACCCTTATCGGTTCCAAATAGCCGCGTCGTAGTATCAAATGTCTCGCTGAAGTGCGCGCGCGTCGCCAGCACATGGTGGGCAAGCAAGCCGCCGAGCGTACGATCGAGCACAAACAGATCGGCATCCCGCGTACTGACCCAGACCCGTTCAGGCTCGACCACGATGAAATCGACGAATGGACGCCCTACTTCGACCGGCACTACGGCACGCTGCACAGACTGGGTGGCGGGGTCGTAGCGGAAGATGCCCTGATCCGTTCCAAGCAGCAGCTCAGCGCCATACCGAGCCACTGCATAAACCAGCATGCCGGTAGTTGCCGGGATTGCCTTCAATCGGTACGTCGTGGCATCGAACAGGAACAGGCCGCGGCGCGTGCCCAGCCAGATCTGTTCGGGGCCGGCATTGGTCATGTTGACGATTTCTGCAGCATCCAGTGCATGTGGATCGATCGAGTTGGCCTCGAAGCTCAGAAAGCGACTGCGCACCGCGCTCAATAGACTCGCCCCGCCCGACCAGGTACCGAACCACAGGTCACCGGCCTTGTCCTGAATCAGACTCACTACGCGGCCACTGCCGATGCTGCTGGTCAACTGCGGCTGATGCTGAAAACGATCGAAGTGTGGCTGTGCGCCGCTGCGGTCCAGCATCAGGTCGGCGCCGGCCTCGGTGCCGATCCACAAAAGCCCGGATTGATCTTCCAGCAGCGCATAAATTCGGTCGTGGGAAATCGATGCTAGATCGGACGGATCATGGCGCCACTGCACCAGCGCGCCGCTGCGCGGAGACAATCGCAACAATCCTGCGTTCTTGGTACCGACCCATAATTCGCCGCTGCGATCAAGTCGTAGCGCCTGGATCGAATCACGCAGCGCCGCGCCCGTCGGCGCCGCTACAACCACCGGCGAAAAACGTTGCTGAGTGGCATCGAAACGCAGCAGCCCGGCTGCAGTGCCTACCCAGAATCCGCCGCTGCCATCAGGCGCCAACGCCAGCACGCGCGGGTCCGCCAGGTCTGCGCCGAAGTTATCAAAATTGCGTCGCTCCGCTTGATAGCGCGACAGACCGCCATCGCTACCGATCCATAGCACGCCGTCTGCATCGAATAGCAAGGTGTTGATTTTCTGCTGCGCCAGGCTGCTGGCATCGCCCGCCAGCGGCAGGAAGGTCTCGAATTGCTCGCTGGCCGGGTCGAACCGATTCAGACCATTGAGCGTTCCAATCCACAAGCTGCCATCGGCCGCGCTGAGCAAACTGGAAACGTGGTGCTCGGAGATGGACCGCGGATGATCGCGCTCACGAATGAAGACGCGC
>JANMSL010000677.1:0-9619 GCA_031389245.1 Lysobacterales bacterium
CTGCTTGATCGCCACCATCGGCGCTACCGGTCCGAGTGGGATGACCTGCTCTTTCATCTCGACGCTGGCGTCGACGATGGCAATCGTCTGTGCTGGGCGAAACGTGCTGGGCACGCCCTGCCAGGTCAATAACAGCGACCAGATCAGCATCAGTGGCAACAGCACGCGAGTGATCGAGCGCGTGGTGTCGACGTAGAAATTGCCGATGTCGCGCGTCTGGCCTTCAGCAGCATTTTGATTGCGGCCACCGAACATGCCACGCAGTACCGCGAGCGCTACTGCCAGCCCCATCGCTGGAGTCACCACTTGCAGCGTGACGATCGCCGTCAGCTGCGAGAGGTAACTCAGCTGGGCCTGTCCCGAGTAATGCTGCTGATTGGTGTTGGTCAGGAACGACACCATCGTGTGCAGCGCCAGATCCCAGGACATGCCGTGGATGCCATCAGGATTGAGCGGCAACAGATGCTGAAACATCAGGATCAACTGCACGATCACGGCCAGCACGACGCTGCTGGCGACCAGCGCTTTTGCGATTCCGCGCCAGCTCATGCCGCGAGCGGCATCAATGCCGGTCAATGCATAAAGGATGCGCTCAAACGGCCCGAACACGCGATCGATGCGCGTTGGCGCATCGCCCAATGCCGCGGCCATATAGCGACCCAATGGCCAGGCCAGCGCAACGATCAAAGTCAGGGTGAGCAGAATTTCCCACATGGCATCAGTTCCTGGTCAGAATTTTTCGGGACGCAGCATGGCGAAGATCAGGTACAGGGCGATCGCGACGATCAATACCCAAAGCAGGACAGCGGACATGGTCGATTCCTTGGTGGTCTGCGTCACCGGCGCAAGAAAGTGTCACGCCTGCAACCGGGCTGACTGGCGCACAGGATTGCCAGCAAGGGCGTCACTATTGTCCCGAGACGCGTAAAGGCGCTAGTCGCGGCAACCGCGATGGGCGTAAATTCCTCGTAAACCGAACCGGCAAAGCTGCGGTGCACTGCGCGATAGGGCCATCGTTTGGTGAGTCATGAAACCAGCGGCATGTCCGACCGCGCCGCCAACATGAATCGCAGCTAGACAAAGTGACCGAAGCGCAACAATCTGTCTTCACGCCACGCGGCACTTGTGGCCAACTACGGCCAACTGGATGTCACCTCATCCAGCCAATGTGACTCGTTGTCCTGGCCTGCAGCAAAACTTGTGCGGTCCGCTTGGGTACTGACGTGCCGCTGCTTCTATCCATCAACGAGGTTTCGCAATGAACAAGTTTCCAGCGCTACGCGCTCTGATCGCATTGCTGGCACTGGCCGGTACACTGTCACTCCATGCAGCCGGCTTGAGCGGAACGGTCTCCCGCGCCAGCGACGGGGCTCCGCTATCGGGCGTTGTCGTCACCGCTTCCCGGGTGATGATTCCCTTTGGCGGCTTGATACCGACTTCAATGCAGACCGATGCACTGGGTCAGTATCAATTCCAGAATTTGCCAGCGGGTTTTTACTACGTCGATGCAAACGCCATTGGTACCGACCTGGTGCGACAGCTGCACCCGAGCGGATACTGCCCGCCAGAAAGCTGTGACGCGTGGGTGGGGCATCCAGGTGTCACCCGTTATGATTTGGCCGATGCGCAGCAGTTGACCGGCATCGACTTCGCAATCGCCCAGGGCGGTAGTGTGAGCGGTGTGGTACGCCGTGCCGATACACAGGCTGTGCTGGTCGATCGCACAGTCACCGTGCTGCCGGTGGGATGGAGCCGGCAGACCGACGTCGCTGGCACGTTCGCGTTTTCTCGCGTTCCGGTTGGCACCTTGCGTTTGCGTGCGGATGGCAGCGGCCCCTTGGTGTCCACGCTGCACCCGGATGTCGCCTGTGAATTGCAGGGCTGTGCCAGCGACAGCTCACCGGCCACCGCAGTCGTGCTCAATGCCGGCGCCAGCTTGAGTGCGCTGGACATTTCAATGCCGGTGGGTGCGCGCATCGGTGGGCTGCTGGAACCCATCGCGACCACGGCCAATCGCCAAGTGAGGTTCGAATTTCTGCATACCCCCAGTGGCGCTACAGGTACGCGACAAACGCAGGTCGCTGCCGATGGCACCTACCTGATTGAAGGTCTGGCTTTAGGCTCTTACCAACTGTCGGTGATGTCCAACCTGTTCCGTGCCCAGGTATTCCCCAGCGTGCTGTGTGTCGACTCCTGCCTTGATGAGCTGGCGCTGGGCACTGCAGTAGTGACGGCGTTGGGTCAGACCGCCGGTGATATTGATTTCGTGCTGACTTCCAATCCACGCATCGAAGGTGTGGTCAGCGATGCGTTGACCAGCCAGCCCCTGCCCGGTGTCGAAGTGGTGGCATACATCTGGACGTTCAGCCCGTTTGGCGGGCCGGGGCCGTTGCCGCTGGCGAGCGACCTGAGCGCCGCCGACGGCAGTTACCGGCTCGAGGGTATAAACCCGCAGGCGGTGAAGATCGCCACGCGCAATGCACTGGGGTACCGCGACGAGCGCTACGACAACCAGCTGTGCGCCAACAGCGGCTGCCTGGTCAATGAAGGCAGCGACTGGCCGTTGAACTGGGGTGACGTGATGATGGCGCACTTCGCCTTGCAGCCGGGCGGGTCGATATTCGGACGCGTGCGTTTTCCGCTGCTCGCTGGTGCCGCGCGGCCGTCGATCGAGATCTTTGACTTGAGCGGCGTTTTAGTCACCAGCGTCTACGCCGCGTCCGATGGCGCTTTCCAGACCACGGGTCTCGCGCCAGGCTCGTACCGTCTGCGTGCAATCATGCATGCGGCACAGGGCCTTGGCCAGGTCTACGGTGGCATGAGCTGCAGCGCCCTACCGTCCCCTCCGTGCGAAATAGGTACCGGCCAGATCATCGAACTCACCTCGGCGGCAGTGGAGATCAATATCAACATCGACCCGATGTTTGTCAGCAGTTTCGAATAGCGTTTCGACAGGTTCGAGTGACGACGACAGACACAGCGCGGACAAATCCGCCGCGCAATACGCAGGCGCCAGTAGGGCGCCTGCGACGCTGTGCGCGTCGTGACTAAGCCATTCGCCAATCCGCTGGTCGCCGCAGCATTCGCGGCGTACCCGCCCGCCATGCGGCGGCGGGTAATGGCACTGCGCGAGCTCATTTTCGAAACGGCTGCAGCGACGCCCGGAGTGGGACTGCTGGAGGAAACCCTCAAGTGGGGCGAGCCGGCCTACGTCACGTCACAGAGCAAGAGCGGAACCACGATTCGCATCGCCTGGAAGCCATCCAGCCCGACCCGGTACGCGATGTATTTCCACTGCCAGACCCACTTGATCCAAACTTTCAGATCACTCTTTCCCACCGAACTGAGGTTCGAAGGAAATCGCGCCATCGTGTTTCATGATTCCGAACCCGTGTCGGTCGACGCACTGGCCTTTTGTATCGCAGCTGCGCTGACCTACCACCGCAACAAGTCTGCGGCGGTCGCGAGTTGAAGTCATCACCCGGGGTTGAACTGCACACGCGGCCACACGCGCTTGCTTGCGCAGGAGCTGCCCTCATTCCACGGGATAGGGTCCATCGGCGAATGTGTGAGCATGGTAACCCTTCGCCTTGATGGCGCGGGCCAACGTGCTGCGCGGATCGCTGCCCGTGCTCAGGCAGTCGAGCACGTGACGGAAGTCGTAGCGCGGGCGCCATTCCAGATCATTGCGAGCGCGTTCGTTGACGTACACTCGCTCAATGCCGGGAAACATTTCCCAGCCGAAGTGCGCGTACACCGCTGCGTAGTCGGGCACCCTGCGCGCCAGCACTGATGGCGCTCTGGTGCGCAGTTCAACCAGATCGTCGCGGGTGAATGGAGTGGTCGCACTGATGATGTAGCGGCCGAAGCCAAGCGCTGGCGCTTTGCGCAGCGCGAGCAAGTGCGCGCTCACGACATCCTCGATATCCACACGTCGGTAGAGTAATTCGTTGGCTTTGATGTTGGCGTCGGCGTATGCCTGCCGTTTTGCTTCGTGGTCGTCGACTTCGGGAAAGAATCGCGAAGTGCGCAGGATGACGCAGGGCAGTCGATGATTTCGATGGAACAGCGCGCACAGGTCCTCCGCCGCAATCTTGGTGACGCCATAGATGTTCTTGGGTATCGGCGCGACTGCCTCGGTTACCCACGCCGCTGGTTCGCCGGCGGGCGGCGTCAGCGCATCACCGAACACACTGGTGGTGCTGGTAAAGACGAACGCGCCGACGCCGGCCGAGGCCGCCTGTTCCAGCAGATTGAGCGTGCCGCTGATATTGGTGTCGACAAATTGCTGGCGGCTATGCGTCGCGACATGCGGCTTGTGCAGCGTTGCCGCATGCAGCACCGCGCCGACGCCTTGCATGCAGCGTTGCACGCAATCCCGGTCGGCAATCGATCCAACCGCATCGGTGAACTCCGAAGCGACGACATCGATTCCGAGCGCCTCGTGTTTGGCCTCACGCAATGCGCGCATCAACGCTTCACCCAGATGCCCGGCACTGCCGGTAACCAAGACCTTCATGTTTGTTCGTCGCTTGCGTAGCACATAGCTGTTGTTCCGATCGTATACACGGTCGATAGTATAATTACGGGTAGCGATCAATCAGAGCTGCACCGGTGACTCGCTTCGCGCGGACGGTCCAATCGATGCATCAAGGCGCGCGACGACTCGGGGCAACGGCGTAGACAACGAAAATGCCCATCGCCAGCGAGGCTCCTGCCCATATGCGAACTATCTCTGGTCCTTCCGACCACCAGCCAAGCACCACCGCGGCAATGCGAGCACCGATGAAGGGCGTGAGCAGACCGCCGATGACGATCAGCACGCCAAAGCCAGCGAGCACCTTTGGCAGCCGCGATGTAGCGGCTGCGCCGATGAACACCACGCCAACCGCCAGGCGAATCGCCGCTGCCAAATAGATCAGCGGAGACGTTTGCAAAGTGCGCACAAAGCTGACAAACAGGTCCGGTGCGACAAGACCCACCATTCCCTGGATCAAGATGAGCAAGCCGATCAGCAGAGCTGCATTAGCCATGACGCCCTCGCGGTGCAAATTACGGCTGCTGTTCGATCACGAATCGCAACGCGACACAGCACGCCGATCGACTGGTAAAAGCTACGGCTAGGCACAAATCGCACGCGGATTGAAGGCGCGTTGTGGATTCAGCGGCACTTAGTGATAACGACGAAATGCTCGCATATCAATCACAGCTGGGCAAGTCGACGAATTGACCGGGGCCTATCGCGATGGAGCATTGACCACGAGTGCGAGCGCACTCATGCCCTGTCGGACGCAGCTATGCCTACGCTGGCTGGCCATCGATCCAGGTATCGAGCACCTGCAGCGCCTCATCGGCCAGCACCAGGTTGGCGCGATAGCCAGGTTTGATGTGGCCAATTTCGTGACCCAGACCAAGGAACTCGGCGGGGTAGGTGCTGGCCATGCGCACCGCATCCTCCACGCGCACGCCGAGCATGTGCACTGCATTGCGCACGGCACTGGCCATGTCCAATGCCGAACCGGACAGCGTGCCCTGGTCGTCGATGCACTGACCATCGACGACGCTGATGCGGCGGCCCTGCAGTTGAAACTCGGACGAATCGCTGCCGACGATGGGCATGGCATCAGTGACCAGCATGAATCGATCGAGGCGTTTGGCACGCAGCGCGATTTGCAGCACGATGCGGTCAACGTGCCAGCCGTCGACGATGATGCCGCACCAACTGTCCTGGTCGTGCAGCGCCGCACCGACGACGCCGGGTGCGCGACTCTGCAGCGGCGACATGGCATTGAACAGGTGGGTGAATCCACTCAAGCCGTGCGCGAGGGCGGCGCGAATGTCGGCATATGAGGCGTTGCTGTGACCGGCGGCAACGACAACACCGGCCGAAGCAAGCAGCGCAATGGTTTCCACCGTGGTGTGTTCCGGTGCCAGGGTCACCAGGGTGCGCCCAAGGCGCAACGAGGACAGCAGGGCCACATGCGCGGGCGCCAGTGCGCGAATGTGCGCGGCATCGTGCGCACCTTTTCGAGTTTCGCTGATGAACGGACCTTCGATGTGAATGCCAGCCACACCCGGCACGCCTGCGGCGATGGCGGCATCGACCGCAGCAATCGCACGCGTCACTACATTCAGATCGTCACTGATCAACGTCGGCAGGAAACTCGTTGTGCCAAAGCGGCGATGTGCCTGCCCGATGGTACGGATCGCGGCCACATCGGGGGCATCGTTGAACAGCACACCGCCGCCACCATTGACCTGCGTATCGACGAAGCCTGGCAGCAGCAATGCACCGCCCAGATCGCGCGGATTGGCTACGCGCGTGCGCGCATCGTTCGCAGGCACGAGGGCGAGAATTTTTCCATCCTGGATCAGCACCGCCATACCGTCGACAAACCCCTCGTCAACCAGTACGCGCGCGTTGAGCAGTGCGTCGATGCTCACAATGTGCGCGTGACTTTGCGCAGATGCGGCGGCTGGTCCGGATTGTGGCCGCGGCTGATCGCCAGCGTATTGATCAGGCGATAGAAACTCTGTGCCAGCAGTAACGGCTCGATCAGCGGATGTGCCTTCAGCGTCGGCAGCACTACCGCACCCGGCACACTGACGCCGGCACTCAGCACCGGCACCTCACGGCTGACCAGTTCGGCCGCAAGCGCAGATATGCCATCGCGGGTGTCGTCGTGCTGCGCCAGCAGCAGCGCCGGAAACGTGGGGCTGAGCAGCGCCTGCGGTCCATGCAGTACCTCGGCGCTGCTGAAGCCTTCGGCGTGCAGACCACTGGTCTCCTTGCACTTCAGCGCTGCTTCCTGCGCGATACCCAGGCCCAGGCCGCGCCCGATCACGTACAGATGCTCGCTGGCTTGCAGTACCGGCAAGGCCTCGCTCCAGTCCAGTTGCCACGCCTGTTCGAGCAGATCCGGGGCGGATTGCAGTGCATCGATCAGCGTTGCATCATCGCTCCAGGCAGCCACCAGATGGAGCAGTGCCGCCAGTGATGCGATGAAGGATTTGGTCGCTGCAACGCTGCGTTCGATACCAGCGCATAGCGGCAAGGTGTGCTGCGCGACACGCGCCAGCGGTGCGTCTTCGGAATTGATCAGCGCGATCACCGTGGCGCCGGCAGCGCGTGCCGATTCGGCTGCGGCGATCAAATCCGGACTGCGGCCCGACTGCGAGATTGCCAAAAACAGACAACCCTGCAGGTTCTGCCTGGCGAGGTAGATCGAGCTGACCGACGGTGCCGCCGATGCCGTCAGTACGTGTACCTGGGTTTCGATCAGATACTTGGCAAACGTTGCCGCATGATCGGAACTGCCGCGGGCGCAGGTGATCACCGCACGCGGCGCCTGCTTGCGCAGCACGGCGCCGAGCGCCATCAAATCGGAGTGGTTGCGCTTGAACTGCTGACGCAGTACTTCGCCGGCCTCCGCTGCTTCGATGAACATGCGCGTGTGTTCAGGCTGCAGTGCGACCTTGGTGACTTCCGCGGTCATCGCCATCAAACCAACTCCACGCGACGGGTGCTCATGCCGGCACACTCAGTTCGGCGACGAAGTCGTAGGTATCACCACGGTAGATCGATTGCGAAAACTCGACCGCCGTGCCGTCGCGCAGAAAGCCGATGCGCTCGACCAGCAGCCCGGCATCGCCGGTACTGGCCTTGAGCAAAGTTGCCTGTTCGGCATTGAGCAACAGTGCGCGCAATCGTTGCAGCGCCCGCACTGGACGATTGCCAGAGCGCTCCAGCGCTTCGTACAGTGATTCGTCCACCGCTTCGAGCGAGGGCAGGCTTGCCGCTACCAGCGTTGCGTATTCCAGCGACATCGGCGCATTGTCGGCATAACGCACGCGATGGAAGCGAAACACTGGAGTGCCCGGACTGAGGCGCAGCACCAGCACTTCCTCGGGCGTGACGGTGCCGGCGGAGCGGCGAATCCAGACACTGTGCGGAGTGCGTCCGCGTGCGCGCATGTCCTCCGAAAACGACGTCAGCTTGGCGAAGTTTTTCTCGATGCGCGCGGAAACGAAATTGCCCGAACCCTGGCGACTGACCAGAAGGCCTTCTTTCACCAGCCCGTCGATGGCCTTGCGAATGGTGATGCGCGATACCGCCAGTTCCGCGGCCAGGTCGCGCTCGGCTGGCAACGCATCCTCGGGGCCTAGAATGCGCTTTTCGATGGCGTCGCGCAGCACGCGCTGCACCTGTTGATACAGCGGTTGACTGTTGTTCGGATCGAGCGGCCGGAGGATTTGCGCCAGAGCATTCATGCGACGGTTCCAGGTTGCCTGCATTGTGACCGGCGCGGCCGTGAGAATCGTCCGCGTACGCCCAGCTTTATTAGTACCACAACAATACCAACAATCTACAGTGGTCTTTGTGAAGTTCTCGTTTCAAAGCGTTTTGGTTCGGCGCGAAAGTGTCCAGACAAACCGTCGCAGACCGTGCCGCGTCCAACTCCAGGCGCTGTTACAAGTAGAAGTCCCCTTTGTTTACAGATAGATAGGCTAAGGTCTCAGCGCAGAAAGTCCATCTCTTTGTGTCAACCGGCCCTGGTCGCGTTGGCGTCGCTGGCCAGAGAGGACCCTGTGCTGGCGACCGGTTGAGTCAACAAGCCATCTTCAGATGAGCATAAAAGTATTTACAAACAGCGCTTTAGGACACATTTGCGCAACGAAACGGAAAATTTACATGGGGGACTAGCACTCCGACCCGATTGGTAGCATACTGGCATTGCATTGGTAGTGTTGTAAGGATCTTGGAGGGGGACCAAACCAGCACCGATACGGCGCTGTTCGCGGTCCGGGGACCTGAGCCAGCGAACGCGTACCAGGCGTGCTGGCAACCGGACCGGGAATCCAGACCGCAACGGGCTGCACATGCATCAACCCGCCACAGTCACCAGCCACCATCAGAGGATGACTCATGAAAGTGAAGCAGACACCGATCGCATCGGCAGTAGCGTTAGTGCTCATGGGAATGGCCTATCAGCCGCTCGTGCAGGCACAGCAATCGGCGCAACAGGAACAGACGCCGGCGAAGAAAGATGACGCCAGGGATCCGACCGAGATGGAGGTGTTGGTCGTCACCGGTTTCCGCGCCTCGTTGGAAAAATCGCTCGCAGTGAAGCGTGATTCCGATTCGGTGGTGGAAGTGATCACCGCCGAAGACATCGGCAAGATGCCCGACAAGAACGTCGCTGATTCCTTGCAGCGCCTGCCCGGCGTCACCATCAGCTCGGCAAGCGCCAGCGAAGGCGGCTTCGACGAGAATGATCGCGTCAGTCTGCGCGGCACCAATCCCAGTTTGACCCAGACCATGATCGACGGCCATATGATCGGCTCCGGCGACTGGTTTGTGCTCAACCAGGTCGGCACTGTTGGACGCAGCGTCAGCTACTCGCTGCTGCCCTCCGAGTTGGTCGGCCAGGTCATCGTGCGCAAGAGTGCGCAGGCCAATCTGGTCGAAGGCGGCGTTGCCGGCACGGTTGATATCCGCACGCGACAGCCGCTGCAGTTCCAGGACACACTGTCTGCCGAGGCATCGGTGGGCATGGTCTATTCCGATCTTCCGGACGAATTCGACCCGCAGTTCAGTGGACTGGTCAACTGGAAAAAC
>JANMSL010000118.1:0-4508 GCA_031389245.1 Lysobacterales bacterium
GGTGGATCGCGATTGGCAGTTCGCACGATCATTTCTAGCTGCTCAGGTCCAGGGTTGATTGGCGCCCCGGCGCAACCCATTGCCAGATTTCGTTTTACGGAACTATGACCCATGAATCCGCAGCCAGCCCCATTGCGCGCCTGCGCGCGCTCTTCGATGAGTTGATTGATCTCGATCCGTTGCAGCGTGAGGAGCGCCTTGTCGCTCTCGGCCTGCGTGCGGCGATGGAGAATCAACTACGCAAGTTGTTGAGTGTCGATCCAGGTGCAGCGCCGATTCCGCGCACGCCGGTGGCGCAGGCGATCGAGCAGCTGCGTGACGATCGCAACCTGGCAGAGCGGCTCATCGGCACCCGTATCGGTTCCTTTGAGATGCTTGATCTGGTTGGTCAGGGGGGCAGTGCGGTGGTTTTCCGTGCGCAACGCGCCGTCGGCGATGGCGTACAAACGGTCGCGCTGAAGTTGATGCGCACAGGCCTGTATTCGGCCGATGCGCGGCGCCGTTTCGCGCGTGAGCAATCCATCCTCGCCCAGCTCACGCATCCCAACATCGCGCACCTGATCGAGGGTGGCGTTAGTGATAGCGGCGTACCGTTTATCGCGATGGAGCTCGTCGACGGCCTGCCCGTAACGCAGTATGCCGACGCACACGCGCTGGGACTGCGTGAACGGCTGAGTTTGGTGCTCAAGTTGTGCCACGCGGTGGAAGCGGCACATGCCGCTTTGGTGGTGCATCGCGATTTGAAACCATCCAATGTCCACGTCGATGCGCACGGTGACCTGAAGGTGCTTGATTTCGGTATCGCCAAATTACTTGACGAAGACGATTCGGCAGCAACCCGTACTCAGTCGATTCTGTTGACGCCGGAATACGCTGCACCGGAGCAGTTCCAGCCGGGGCCGATTACGATCGCTGCTGATGTGTATGCCTTGGGCGTGATGCTGCGGGAGCTTTTGACCGGTAAATCGCCGGAGCGCGGCGATGCCCGCAATGCGTCAACGGTGGCCGCAGACCGGCACGACCGACCCGTTCCTAGCGGCCTGCCCGGCCCTGCCTTGCTGGCGCGACGATTGCGTGGCGACCTGGATGTGATCATTGCCACTGCGCTGGCAGAGAAACCAGGCCGGCGCTACCGCTCTGCGGGTCTGCTTGCTGATGACATCGAGCGTTATCTCGATGGGCGCCCAGTGCGTGCGCATCCACCTTCGCGGTGGTATTTGGGTAAGAAATTTGTTTTGCGCCATCGAGGTGCCGTTGGGGTAACCAGCGTGTTGGCGCTTGCGGTTCTGGTGTCTTTGGCACTGGCGATTTGGCAGATGCATATCGCGCAAGTTCAAGCACAGCTGGCGCGACAGCAAGCTGCCCGCGCCAATGCTGTGCGTAATTTCGTACAGGGAATATTCGACCCGTTGGGTGACGGTCTTCCAGAAAGCAGGCAGCCTAGCCTGAGCACGCTGTTTGCGACCGCTGAGACACAGCTGTCTGGTGCACAGGATCTCGGTGATGAAGGGCATGTGGACATGCTGCTGCTGTTTGCCCGACTCAACAACAAGTTGGGTGAATCAAAACGCGCTCGAGCACTGTTGGAGCAAGCCACCGAGCTCGCGAAAACAAACCTGGACGGCAACAAACCACTGGCTGTCGATATTTTGCTGCACGCTGCGCGGTTCGCACTCCAGGAAAACCACCTTTCTGTCGCTGAAGATTCGCTTGTGGCTGCCGAACAGTTGCTGGGCGCATTGCCATTGCAGAGCGCAAAAAAGGTTGATCTTTACCGTGACTTTGGTGAGCTCGCTGTGCTTAAAAATCAGCCGCAACTCGCACTGAGTTTCAAGCGAAAAGAATTAGACGCGCGTATTGCGCTCTACGGGGTAGATAGTCAGCGTGTCGCGGTCGGGTACAACAACCTGGGCTACGCCCTGGAAGCAGTTGCGCGCTTTGACGAAGCCGCCGAGGCCTACGCGCAGTCATATCGAACGCATTTACTCACCCGTGCACCCGAGTCGCTCGAAGCGACCATCCCGCTGGGTAATCGCGGCGCGGCGTTGATGGGTGCAGGCCGACTAAGGGCGGCCATGGAGGCACTGACCAAAGCGACAACCATCTACGCTGCTGTTGCAGGTAAGACGCGCAATACTCATGCCAGTCATGCGAGTGCCCGTTGTGCCGTGGCAACCGCGATTCAGCCCGAAACGGCAAAATATATATGTGCACAGGCCATTACCAGAAACACTGACGCTCATGGCAAAGGGAGTGTTGACGAGGCACTGACGCTTCGCCTCGAAGGCGAGAGACTGATGCTGGTGGGGGAGTTGTTTGAAGCGCGCGCCACGCTTTCGCGATCATTGTTGTTGCTGCGCGATGTCGAGGTGCTGTCTTGGCGGGGGCGCACACTGATTACGCTCGGCGAGCTTTACTTGATCGAGGGTCAAAATCAAAAGGCGGTTGAAAATCTCCAGCAAGGTGTTTTGCAGTTCGGTGACGGTTACCCGCCCTATTTAAGAGTGAGAGGGCTTGCGCAGCTCGCGTTGGCCTGCAGCGAGGCCGCTGAGGTGTTCTGTATGCCGCCCTTGACTCAGCTTGCTCGCGGGGCGCTGGATACCGACCGCTACGCACTCAATCCTTTGCTGCTCCCGGCCCAAGTTGCGCTCGCCCGCATCGAGTTGCGCGCGGGGCAGGTCGATGCCGCAGCCAGTCGTCTTGTCCCCGCCGTCACCGCCGCAAAATTGGAAATCGATCCAGGCCACCCGCGCTTGCTGGAAGCACAACTCTGGCTGGCGGTGGCGCTGCGCCGAAGCGGCGAGTGTGAAGAATCGATCGCTTTGCGGGCGCAAAGTCTGCGCACCGAAGTGCAATCAAGCAAAGGCAAGTTGTTGCAACCTGCCTTGCTCGCTTTCGAGGAAAAGCCTTGTGTGACGTCATAGGGCGCCGACAATCAGCGCCAATCAACCGTTCTTTCAAGACAGATCTTTTTGAGACGATTCCAAAAATCTAGGTGCGTGCTGAACAATCCGCATGGGCGGCAGGTGACATCTGCCAATGAGATCGGTCGTTGGAATCCTGCATTCCGATCAGCACGCCTCCACCACCGCCACCCAGTATTTTTCCACAGATGGCTAGGCAGCGGTTCTTGCTTTGCTCGCAGTACGGATCCTTGATCGGTATATCTGTTCCGATCTCGCATGTGCCATAAATCAGGTTGCACGTCAGCGCACATAAGATATTTCCACCGCCATTGCCGCCTCCGGGTCCTCCGCCATCATTGAATGCGGCGTTTGCTACACCAGCGCCGCCCAACAAAACCGCCAGCGTGAGGCAATTCAATCTTGTTCGTTTCATAGGTTCGTCTCCTTCAAGTGTTATCAGGTTTGACTCCGCGTTGTCGATCGTTCGAACAACGGGTGACATTGGCTAAAAACGTGATTCGGACTCGGATTGCGCCATTACCTTTGTCTCGACTAGCGACGAAAGCACTTCGCAACTGAGACGCGCCTGATCCATGGCGACCAAATGCGCGCATGTCTGAATAGGAAAGAGCGAGTGGACTGTCGGCTTTGGTGGCGTGGCGGCTTATGGCGTAAATCATCGGTAAATCCCGTTTTTCTGATTGACATCTCGCGCTTCGGAGTGCCGATCAATGAGCTCAGACATGCCAGCGAGCGTCTTCGCCAACTGCGCATTTTTATTTGTGCACCTTGTGCTTTGGATCGGTGTAATTTTCTGGATATCGGTTCTGCACGCAAGACACCTGGATGCAGTCGACGCACTCAAGAGCGAGCCACTAGTGAGCGCGGTGGAGTTGCTGCCCAATGGCGATATGCGGATGAATGGACAAACGTTTTTGGGCAGAGGCGACATGCCTGTCTATGATGCTGAGGGCATCTTGCTCTGCACCTGGTCGGCGCCGGTGCATACCGAGCGCAAGGAAGCAGTTCGCGTCATTGCGTCACTCGGTGAGGCAGGCGCGACCAGCCTCGGTTCTTATCGGGATTCGGATACGAAGCTAGCCCGGATATTCCATACTACTTAGTAGCGAGACCGAGGAGACGCCGCCGTGGCGCGGCGCGCGGACTTCGCTGCGGCGAAGGCGTAGTTGACACTACGTCGAGCCTCCGAGAAGGAGCACGCCGCGTCACAGCGAGTGTATCGTCGGTCGCAGTAGAAGTAGTATGAAATATCCGGGCTAGGAGCCCTCGGTGCCGGAATCGATGTAGGTGACAGCGCGGCCATTGAGCTGTTCGCGTCCGACCTTCCTAGCGATGTGCTTCTGCATGATGGCTTCGAGTGATGTCGATTTTCGACTGGGCTACTCCGCGCCATCGTGGCGATGCCCCCAGAGAAAGGTCCTGGGTACGATAAGCGTTGCACTGGCGATGGTGCTAGCGTATTGGGGTACATCCATTCCAGGGTTAGGCCATGGTCGAGTCGAATCTGCAGGTGCAGCCAGGCATGTCTGCCGACGCCTTGTTTGATGAAGTATACGGGCGCTTGAAAGCGCTCGCCGCTGG